>JBEKOS010000229.1:0-6985 GCA_049521535.1 Terriglobales bacterium
CGCGAGAACTCGCCGACGCCACGCTGGGACTGATCGGCGTGGGCGCCATCGGCCGGGAAGTCGCGAGATTGGCGTTGGCCTTTGGCATGAAACTGATGGCCGTCCGCGAGCGTCCGGAGCGCGGCACAGACTTCCTTCCCGATCCTACCCTGTCCGCAAAGAGCGCGGACCAGGGTGGGGCTACCTCGGTACTAGTCGTCGGTTTCGAGGCGCTTGATCACGTGGTTGCAGAATCGGACTTTGTCGTCCTCGCCGCGCCTGTAACCCCCAAGACACATGCCATGATCAATGCTGATCGTCTCAAGAGGATGAAGCCAGATGCCTACCTGATCAACATCAGCCGCGGTGCGCTGGTGGACGAAGAGGCGCTGGCCGCGGCACTGCGCGACCGGCAAATTGCAGGCGCTGCGCTCGACGTATTTGATCGAGAACCGTTGCCAGACGCTTCACCGCTTTGGGACTTGCCCACACTTCTGATCACGCCACATGCTGCCGCTCTCACCGACAAAATGTGGAACCGCCACTACACGCTATTCGCTGATAACCTGCGGCGATACCTGAATGGCAGGCCTCTTTTCGGCGTCGTGGATAAATTGAAGGGCTACTAACGATCTACAGCGATTAAACCCCAATTTGCGACAAAGAAAGGCGTTTTCTCCTTTCATGCGTCTTTTCTTGGCGTTCGCACGTACTTGTCGGTAGTATGAACGCGACTGCCTGCAACTTCGTGAGTGTGATGGCGGACGAAAACACCGAGATCGCGCGCGGACTTCGAAGTCGCGATCCCGACCTGCTTGACCGGTTGATCGAAAAATATCAGCACCGCCTACTGCGTTATCTCGTGTACGTAACTGGAACTCGCGATCTGGCCGAAGACTTATTTCAGGAAACATGGATTCGCGTCCTCGAACGCGGACGCCAGTACGATGGCCGTTATGAGTTTAGTACCTGGCTGTTCGCGATAGCACACCATCTGGTCATCGACCACTTGCGCCGCCGGCAGCCGGCAAGCCTCTCCTCGCCGGCTGAAGACGATGAGGCCGTCCCGATCGACATCCCGGACACTGGAAAGCCAACGGCGTTTGATTTGACCCTTCAGCGCGAACAAAACGAACATATTTCCGCGGGCATGCAGCATCTCGCTGCGGAATACCGCGAGGCCCTGGTGCTTCGTTTCCAGGAAGGGATGTCGCTCGAAGAGATTGCCCGTGCGACCAGTGCGCCTTTGAGCACGGTAAAGTCCCGAGTCTATCGCGGCCTGAGCGCACTGGAGCCGTGGGTGAAGGGAGCCCGATTGTGAATGCTGAAATCCATGAACGCGCTCGCAAGCTGATTGCCTTGTCCGGCTCGGAACAAGTTTCAAATGCAGATCAGGCTTGGCTGAATGCCCATTTGAACTCTTGCGAATCCTGTCGCGAATTCGCGGAGAACTCGCGCGAGGCAATCCGCTCGCTCCGCGCGTTTCCGATTGTGGCCGGTGGTGTGCTGGTGTCGACCACCCGGATCAGGGTGCGGGAACGGGCACAGGAGTTGCAACGCCGGCAGGAGTGGCTGTGGGTGATCTGGGTTTGCTGTTCCGCCGTGACTTTGTGCACTGCGCTTACCACTGCGATTCTGTGGCGTGGGTTTGCCTGGATTGGACAACAGGCGAGGCTTTTCCCGCCAGTATGGCAGGTCGGCTTTGTGGCGCTGTATCTCATGCCATCGATTCTGGCAGGAATTATCCTGCTTGCTCGGGGAACTCACCTTGTGATCCACGAGAGCAAATCATCGAGATAGGCGCGGACGATGCGGCGTTTCAGGAGACGAAGTCCGCAACAACGAAATCGGGAGGTTGCCTATGACAGTCAGGAATGAAACTTCGACCCGCTTTATGGATGAGGTGCGAATCATCTCGCCATGGGCTTTCTACATTGCGCTGTTTATTTTTCTCTTGCTGGTTACCGTAGTGGGGATCGTTCCTCCTCTCGCAGACAAGCAGGCGCCCCCGATGCCATTGATGCTGCTTATGGGTGCCTTTGTGGGAAGCATTCTAGCCAGTTTTGTGTTGCTGATCGGTTACGTAAACCGGGACGCCGGTCGCCGTGGAATGAACCGTGTCCTCTGGACGTTGCTTGCTATCTTCATTCCAAACGCCCTCGGCATCGTCCTGTATTTTGTTCTTCGCAAGGCTCGCATGTCGAATTGTCCGCAATGTAATGCTCCCGTCGAACCCGGCTTCGGCTTTTGTCCGCTTTGTAGGTGTCGCTTGTCGCCCGTGTGTCCGCAGTGCCAGCGCGGGGTGAAAGCCGGTGACAAATTCTGCCCCTATTGCGGTGAGGACCTTGGAGCTGTAAATGAACCAGTAGCGGACGGCGGGACCAGAAATCCGGCTATAGCGGCGAGTAATAACACCGCCTAAGCAGAGCCCTAAGGTGGTCCTATTTTCCACGAAAGAGGAACACCAATTCGATCACCAGAATCACGACAACCATCAACTCCAGCACAAAGGCCCGTCCCTGCTGGAATTGCTCGATCATGAACCGATATAGTTCGTCTGCGGTGTGCAGTTTCTGATTCACCAGGGTCTTGTAGTCAGGCACGCCAATCTTCGCAGCAGCCATGCGGTAAAGCCGGGCGGAAAACATGTCGCTGAGGAACTTGATGGCGTTATCCACGCGTTCCGTGAGTTCAGTGACCTCAAGTGTGACCGTTTGCAGGCGCGTGGCTTGCCGGGCCAACCTCCAGCGACGGATTGCTCCCCGGCTTCGGTCCAGAGTGCGATAAACACTTCCCAACTCGCGGGTCAGCAAATCGTCATAATGCCGGAATTCAAGGAGTTGGGTGTTGGCATATTCCACCAGGTCCAGCGAACCCTGCGCGCCAGCGGCATTGTCATAAAGGAAGGCCGCGTGCCAGCCTACCACCGCGACGTCATTCGGATAGTACGAGATGCTCGATTGCAGCACCTCGCTACGTTCGCCTTCAGAAAGCCTTTCCTTCTCTCCTCGGACCACACAGGCGATCTGGTCCCCGCAGGCTTTCAGAAGTGCGTTGGCTGTGGGCTGCTCTGGAATGGCGTTGAGGTGAAAAATAAAGTAGTCTTCGACCAGCCAGTCCTTATAGCTTTTCACCAAAGCGGGGCGAGCACGTTCGAGATTCTGCCGGATCAACTGGCCTGCGCGCCGCTCGAACTCGCCTGATACCATCCAGCAACTGGCGCGCTGAATCAGATCGTGCCACCCACCCTCGAAACCGAGGTCGAAGATCACGCTAATGACGCCGTAGTCGTAGTATTTGAGCTGAGCGGCAAACTTCTCGCCGCTGTCAAAGACCAATGGACTTAAGGTTTCGATAACGGGCGGGCGCTGGAAGCGCACATACTCGGGGGCGGCATGCTTCAAAGCCGGTCCTGCGCGGCGAGCACCGAGGATGGACCGCAAGGATTCCAAGTCGATCTCCTCAGAAACGTCGTACAGGATCAGGGCGAAACTGGAACCGCGCAAACAGTCGGGCATCTTCTTAGACCCTTTCGCCGCGGATTCACGCGGAAGTGCGTGGAGTGGCAACGCCAGGGTGGAGAGGCATCCGCGGGAGTAAATTCTATCTTAAATCTAAGTGACGGGGACTGCGGGTCCTTCCGCGCGAACGAGAATCTGCTCGAGAAACTCTGGAATTTCGAACACTGCGTCGTTCTTGATCGCCGCACAGTTGTCGCGAAAGCGGCCGAGGTTGGCAGATTCAAGCAACTTTCCCACGGCGGACGCAATGTCACGAAAGTTAGGCAGCACGATGCCGACTTGCTTCTGCAGTATCCAATCCGCGTTGTAACGCTCTTGCGGCAGCGTCCAGGCATTGCGCTCGACGATGACCGGTAATATCATCGCCACCGCTTCACTGATGCTTCCAGGTCCGGTTTTGCCAATGAAGAAGTCTGCCAAGCGCATGTAATAGGGGACATTTCGCGTGAAGCCTTCGACAAAGATCCTCATCTTCCCTGAACGCCGCCTCAGCAGATCGGCAAGTTTTTCATTGCGCCCGCAAATCAGGATCATCTGAACGGGTAAGCGCGCGTCTTCCAGGCGGCTCACGATTTTCTCCATCATTGGAGGTGCAAAGCCACCGAAGAGCGCCAGCGCGGTAGGAACACCCGGCTGAAGCCCCAACTTTTTTCGTTCTTCGTCGCGGTCCAAAGTCGATGGTTCATAAAACACCGGGTTCAAAATCATTCCCGAAGCGTGGAAGATTCGATCGTTAGAATGGCCGAGGGCGCGTGCTTGTTCCACCGCCCTATCGCTCCCACAAATGAGAAATTGCGATTCACGCTCCATCCAGAAGTGTGGCGGATAGTCGGCGAGATCCGTCAGGATGGTCACAAAAGGCACGCCGGGTAAAGATTCCTTCACGCTTTGCGCTATGGCTCGGTTCAGGTTAGGCACCAAAGAAACTACTGCGTCGGTTTGGGTTTTGCTCCAATGCTTATTCAATTCCCGGACCACCCGCGCGTGATACATCCGCATGACGGCGTGAAGTCCCTGCAAAAGCTGTGCGGAACCTAGCGTCCAGCCATTGGCGAGAATGCGGTTGTAAATGTCCTGCAGGCGAATACCGGTTATACGCAGGAATGGATCCATAAAGTCGAGCAATTCCTGAAGATTCAAGAGCTCAACGTCCCAGGGACGATGTTCGCGCTCAATGGTTGCGCGCAACGCGGTGGCGGCACTTCTGTGGCCGCCGCCAGCATCAAAAAAAATGAAGGTAAGTTTTTTCATGTGTTTGTAGGGTGGACTACACGACTCCTGCCGTCACAGCCGCAACCGAATCCTGCCGGGACCCGCGTTGCTCCCCCGCGGCGCTTGCCTGGAAACTGCAAATGCGCACCCCAGACTCGTTGATCGTGATGTAGGTCGGTTGGGCGGTTGTCCAGGCGCCACAGTTGTAGTAATGGACTCCGTCGCGGACAGTCTCAAGCGCCTGATGGGTATGCCCGCAAAATACACGGCTCGCGCCATGAAACTTAGCGTGTGTTAATGCGCCCTCAGATACCTTGCTCGACAAGCGAAGCCACCTGGTATTCAGCCGGTCAATAAACCTGGCAAAGCGCTTTTGCCCGAAGTCCAGTTTCTGAATTTGCAGGAATATTAGTTGCCCAACAGTGCTAAGAAAGGCATTGTTTACGGCAAAGCGATCGAATTGATGTCCGTGCGCTGCCAGGTGACGCTGTCCGCAATATTCCCACCGGTACTCCTTGTAGACCCGCACCCCAACTAGGTGCGACATGACCTGGGCCAGCCCGCTATCGTGGTTGCCTTCCACCCAGACCACCTCCAATCCCCGCTTGGGATTCGAAAGCCGGCGGACAACGCTGAGAAATTTCCAGTGGTCTTTCTTCAGGCGTCCAAAATTCAAGTCGCAGAAGATATCGCCCAAGAGAATGAGCCGCTTAAATTTGAGTGACCGCAAAAGACGCACCGCATCTCTGGCTCGGCTGGTCTCCGACCCCAAGTGCAGGTCCGAGAGGATGAGAGTGTCCACCGGGGCTTCTGTCATTGGAGCTTTTATAGCAAGCCATCATTAACACGGTGTGAATGGATCACCAGGTTTTCGGCAGGTGCCTTTATAGTAATCAGCCCCGGCAACTGGCACCGCCTGTTTACTTTAATGACAATTTAACAAAGCATTAACCTCTCGTTAATCAAGGAAGGAGTACAAGTAACTTAACTCAATAGAGTTAGTTCTGCCGAAGGCGTCGGTCAACCAACCGGTGCCTTCTTTTTTTGTCCTCGAAGTAGATCGGCGTAGTCCAATTCTTTGGTTTCTTCCCGGCGCATCCGCAAGATAAATAAGAATTCATGGTTTTTTAACACATATTAAACATTCGGTTACCAGTAACCGTTCTATACTGCACCTGAAGTTGTGCAAGGTGTTCCTTCTCTTTGCTCAACTGACGACCAGGAGGTGCGTGCGAATGGGAACCTCAACGACCGATATCGCCAGGGACTTAGGGACCGTAGAAGGCGGTTTTTATCAGGTGGCGGCCGTCTGCTACCGCCAAAGCGACGCCGGACTCGAGTTCCTGCTGGTGAATACTCGCAATGGGCGCTGGACGTTTCCCAAAGGGAATACGATTCCCGGCTTAAGAGAGAACCGCGCGGCTCAACAGGAGGCGTTTGAGGAAGCGGGAGCGTATGGCCAAATTGACGACTCCTATTTTGCCCTGTACCTCTACAATAGCGGTGGCGAAGAATACCCTATCAAAGCCTTCCTGATGGAGGTGGACGGTACGCGCGTTCCGGGTGAATTGTTTCGTACGCCCATGTGGTGTACTCCCCGGCAAGCCAAGAAGAGATTGTCCCTTTCGCGATCGCGGAAGTACAGCAATGAATTCTGCCGCATTGTTGACCACGCCGCCGAGGCTATTTCGAAGCGCCGCACGATGCGGCCGCCATCTACGACTTCTTTTTCGGAACAAACGCCCGCTGTGTTCTAAGCCTGTTGCCCTTGCGATTCTGCTCAGCGACGCTTCATTGACTGTGTATCCAGCCGCGCTGGCGAGCGCGATCTCGTTTACAGCAGCCGTCCCCGTGCGTTACTATCTGCCCCAATGAACATTCATGAGGCGACCCGCTCTTACGAGCACTGGCTCGCGCAACAAACCAAGGTGGTTCGCGCCGACTTGAAACGCAAGCACAGTTTCATGACAGAGGCGCCGTTTCTGTTTTTCCGGGCGACCTTTTACCGCTGGCTACAGCTTTGGCCGCAAGCCTGCGTCGAAGATACGCGGGCGCCCAAGGTTCTTGGAATTGGCGATATTCATATTGAAAACTTTGGCACTTGGCGAGACCATGACGGGAGACTGGTGTGGGGGGTGAACGATTTTGATGAGGTCTGGCAATATCCCTACACCGTTGACCTTGTCCGGCTTGCCACCAGTGCACTTCTGGCAATTCAAGCCGAGCATCTTAGCCTGCCAGGCAAGGTGGCATGCGCACAGATCATGGAAGGC
>JBEKOS010000230.1:0-6961 GCA_049521535.1 Terriglobales bacterium
GGAAGAGGGCCGCGACTATGTAAAGGACCGTGCCCGAATGGCCCGCGAACAAGCGCAGCAATGGGCCGATAAAGGACGCGAGCAGGCGCAACAATGGGCAGAAAAAGGCCGTGACCTTTACGAGCAGCAGAAGAGCCAATTCAAGTCCGCGATTGACGCGGGCAAGGAAGCTTACCGCGAGGCCACGGTGCCGCCGCGCGCGAGCGATGCGGGCCCGGAGGTATAGAACGCGGAGGCCTGGATACGGCTGGTCCCGTCACGAGGGCACAGGAGCGCTGATTGTATGTCGACTCTTGAAACACTGATGGTCTTCTCTATCGCTGTGACTTCCGTCGCCGTAGTGGTGCAGATGTGCGTCCTGATCGCCATGTTTGGGGCGATGAAGCGTTCTTCGCAGCGGCTGGAAGCAGTCGCCAGTCTGGTGGAAGCGAAAGCCGTTCCACTTTTGGAGACGGCACAAAAAACGCTCGACGAATACCGCCCTAAAGTGGAACTGCTTTTGAGTAATCTGGCGGATACGAGCGCGACCGTCAAAGCTGAATTGGCACGCGTTGAAGGAGCCGTGAATGACGTAATCGATCGCAGCCGCCTGCAGGTCATTCGCGTGGACGACCTTCTCAGTCGAACTTTGGACAAGGTGGAAGACACCACCGAATTGGTGCACCAATCCGTCGCGGCTCCGGTGCGGCAGGCTTCCGGGGTGATTCAGGGAATCAGCGTCGGGCTATCGACGCTGTTCCAAAAGGGAAATGACAACTCGCGCCGCAAGAACGGGCCGGGAGTTCCAAAAGAAGACATGTTTATTTGAGCAGGTGTTGGTCACGGGTCGCCGGTCTTTCGATTTTCGTATTCAGGCGACTGTCTCCTCATGACTGCCGACTGCTTCTAACTAATCCAGCCCCCGCCTACCACCACATCTCCATCGTAGAAAACCGCTGCCTGGCCGGGAGTGATGGCGCGCTGCGGCTCGTCGAAGGTGGCCATTACTTCGTCACTGGCTAGCTTCTCAATCATGGCCGGCGCCGGCTGATGCTTGTGGCGGATTTTCACCGCAACACGCAGCGGTTCACGCAAGTCTTCAATGGCTATCCAGTTCAGCTTTCGCGCCCGAAGCGTTCGGGAGTATAGTTCCTCCTGCGCGCCGACGACCACCTGATGCCGCTCGCCATTAAGCTGGAGCACGTAGAGCGGCGAGCCGGTAGCCACCCCAAGCCCCTTGCGCTGACCGACCGTGAAAGTGTGTACTCCAGCGTGGTGTCCGATGGCCTCACCGGAGGTAGTTACCAATTCTCCGGCAGTATCCGGCAATTCCTCACCCTGGTCGGCAAGATAGGCATCGATGAACTGCTTATAGTCGCCACCGGGCACAAAGCAAATCTCCTGTGAATCCGGCTTTTCGGCGAGGGCCAAGCCCAGGCTTCGAGCCAATTCGCGAACCTCGGGCTTGCTCATTCCTCCCAGCGGAAAGAGCGTGCGGCTGAGCTGCTCCTGAGTCAAGCCGAAAAGGAAGTATGTCTGGTCCTTCACCGTATCCGCAGCCCGCTTGAGCAGCCAGCGCGGCTGCGCAGGTTCGCCCAATGCATTCGCCGGCGCATACACGCCGTACTCACATCGGGCATAATGGCCGGTTGCCAGCATATCCGCACCGATTTGGCGGGCGGTGACCAGGAGTTGGTCAAACTTCAGGTGGTTGTTGCACAGGCTGCACGGAATGGGCGTGCGGCCAGATAGATATTCCTCGACAAAAGGACGCACCACCTCGCGCTCGAAGCGCTGCTCCTGATTGACAACGTAATACGGGATGCCAATGCTTTCCGCCACTCGCCGCGCGTCGTAGATGTCGTCAAGGGAGCAGCAGCGCCCGGCAACCTGCTCGGGCATTCCTTCGTATCCCGCCAGGCGGCGCTGATTCCACAACTGCATGGTCAGGCCGATAATGCTATGGCCCTCGGCGCGCAGCATGGCCGCGACGGTGGAGGAATCCACACCGCCCGACATGGCAACAGCTATGGTGGTCTTGTCCATGAAATTTCCTGACGCCTGGCTATCGTCCGTCAGCTACTGAGTGCCAACCGGAGTTTTGTGATACACGGGCGATATCTCCCGCAGCCGGCCTAGCGCCTGCGGCAGCACCTCAAGACAATAATCAATATCTTCGGCGGTGTTGTGTTTGCCGATGCTGAAGCGCAGGCTGGCGCGGGCGCGCTCCCCGCTCAGGCCCATTGCTGTGAGCACGTGGGAAGGTTCGATTGCGCCTGACGAACACGCAGCTCCAGTTGAAACGGCTACACCCTTCAAGTCAAGTGCGATCACAAGAGCCTCGCCTTCGATGCAATCAAAATAAATGCTTGCGGTATTGGGCACACGCGGCGCCTCTCGACCATTCACGCCCACCGCGTCAAATGACTCGATCACCGTCTGCTCCAGCCGGTCGCGCCACTGGTGAATCTGCCCCACGCTGCCATTTTCGAGCCCGGTCAATGCAATTTCAGCAGCCTTTCCGAGCGCAACGATTCCCGGCACATTTTCGGTGCCTGCCCGGCGGCCACGCTCATGACGCCCGCCATGGAGAAGTGCTTTGAGCGGCGCTCCCTTGCGCACAAACAACGCGCCCACACCCTGCGGCGCGTGGATCTTATGTCCGCTGATGGTGAGCAGGTCGCAACCGATTCGCGCCACATCGAGCGGCACTTTGCCCGCAGCCTGCACGGCATCCGTGTGAAACCACACGTCAGCCTCCGCTGCGATTCGGCCGATCTCCTCCACCGGCTGTCGAACGCCCGTCTCATTGTTGGCCATCATGATGCTGATTAGCTTCGTGTTCGGCCGCAACGCCCGGCGCACATCCTCGGGGTCGATCAGCCCGCGGCCATCGACCGGCACTTGCGTCACCTGGCAGCCCATCTCCAGCAGATGGGCGCAGGATTTCATGACAGCACTGTGTTCAATCATCGAACTGATGATGTGATCGCCCGGCTGCATCATGCCGGAGATCGCCAAATTGTCGCCCTCGGTGCCGCCGCTGGTGAAAACCACTTCGGCCGCCCGGCATGCCAGCAACTTCGCCACGGAGTCGCGCGCCCGCTCCACCGCCGCCCGGGTCTGCTGCCCGAAGTGGTGTATGGACGACGCGTTTCCAAAGCTCTGGTCAAAATAGGGACGCATGGCGTCAAACACCTCGGGCAAGACCGGAGTGGAAGCGTTGCTGTCGAGATACACTCTGCGCATGAAATGGCCCCGTTAATTCATTTTAGATGACTTTCCTTCTGTGTCTTCCGTGCATCTCGTGATTAGAGAGCTGATTTGCCCATCGGCTCGATTGCCTTGTATATTCATTTGTTTAGTTGGATTTCCTAAAAGCGGACCGCTGACCGCAGCTCGGGGCCACTTCCGGCCGGCAAGCCGCCCACAATTACCTGGAGAATCTCTATATGAATAAACGTTGTCTGGCAATTATTAGCGCCGTTTTGTGCCTTGTCGCCATCGCTGGCGCAGATGAGGGCATGTGGCTCTTCAACCATCCTCCCACCGACAAGATCAAGGCCAAGTATGGCTTCGAGTTGACTCAGCCTTGGCTCGACCACACCCGACTGGCGTCGGTGCGCTTCAACAATGGCGGGTCGGGATCGTTCGTTTCCGAAGACGGCCTCACCTTTACCAATCATCACGTAGCGCAGACTTGCTTGTTTGGCCTGTCAACCAAGGATCATGATCTGTACAAGACCGGTTTCTACGCCAAAACACAGGCGGAGGAAGCCAAGTGTCCCGACCTGGAACTGAATCAACTGGTCGGCATCGACGACGTGACGGAAAAAGTGAATGCCGGAATTACTCCCGAAATGGGGGCAGCGGACGCCTCGTCCAAGCAGCGCGCCAACATGTCGAGCGTCGAATCCGAGTGCAACAAATCCACGGGGCTGCGTTGCGATGTGGTGACCTTCTACTCGGGCGGCATGTACCACCTGTATAAGTACAAGAAGTACACGGACGTGCGCCTGGTGTTCGCACCCGAGTTTGGCATCGCCTTCTTCGGCGGCGACCCCGACAACTTCGAATTCCCGCGTTACGACCTCGACATCACTTTCTTCCGCGTCTATGAGAACGACAAGCCAGCGCACCTGGACAATTACTTCAAATGGTCCAAGAGCGGAGTAAAGGACGACGAACTGGTCTTCGTGAGCGGTCACCCTGGCTCGACCGGACGGCTGCTGACCATGGCGCAAGCGGAGTTTCTCCGCGATGTTTCTTATCCGATCGGAATTGACTTCCTGGGGCGCCGCATCAAGGTCTACGAGAATTATTCAGCTCAGAGCCCGGAAAACGCCCGCCAGGCGCAGGAATCTTTGTTCGGCTTTCAGAATTCCTTCAAGGCGATTACCGGATACCAGTCGGGCCTGTTGGACAAGACGCTCATGGCAAAGAAGGCAGCCGGGGAAGACAAACTGAAGGCTGCGGTTGCCGCTGATCCCAAGATGAAACAGCAATTCGGCGATCCCTGGGCGGAGATTTCCCAGGCGATGCAGGAGGAAAAGGGATTCTTTCTGCCACTCTCGCTTCTGGAGCGACGGCCGGGCGGAGCAATGGGCGACATGGCCGCTTACGCCCGCCTCCTGGTGCGCGCCGCGGCAGAGCGCCAGAAGCCCAATGGCGAGCGCATGCGGGAATTCAGGGAATCGAATTTGGCTTCGCTCGAGCAGAATCTGTTTGCCTCCAACCCGGTTTACAAGGCGCTGGACGTCGCCGTCCTCGGGGATTCGCTTGCGGAGTTGAAACAGAAGCTCCCCGATGATCCGGCAGTAAAGCAAATCATTGGCGGCAAGGACCCGGCCGCGCTGGCCAAGGAAATGATCGAAGGTTCCAAGCTGGACGATCCGGCGGTACGCAAGCAGATTTATGAAGGCGGTGAGGCCGCTATTGCCTCCAGCACCGACCCCTTGATTGTCATGATGAAGGCAATCGATCCCGAAGCCCGGGCAGTACGCAAACAGTGGGAAGACAAAGTCGATGCCGTGGAAAAACGCGATGGCGCCATTCTGGCCAAGATCCGTTTCGCCGTCGAAGGTCCAAGCATGCCACCCGATGCAACCTTTACACTGCGGCTGAGCTACGGTGCGGTTAAGGGCTATGTTGAGGACGGACGCGGAACTGTCGCAGCCAAGGGCGCCAAGGTGCCATACACCACGAACATAGGCGGCGCCTTTGAACATGCCGCCCAGCACGGCGACAAATCGCCCTACGACCTGCCCGCTACATGGACCAACGCCAAATCGAAACTGAAGCTCGATACGCCGCTCAATTTCGTCTCCACTCCGGACATCATTGGCGGGAACTCCGGTTCACCCGTGGTGAATAAGGCAGGCGACGTGGTGGGCATCATTTTTGACGGCAATATCCAGTCCTTGCCCTGGCGCTTCGAGTATGAAGACGTAATCGGTCGCGCTGTGACCGTCGATGCTCGCGGCATCATGGAAGCTCTACGCGGCGTGTATGGAGCTACGCGAGTGGCGGATGAGTTGGAAGGGACGCAAAAGAAATAAAAGCGATTCCTGGCCGCGGATTGATACGGATTTTGTTGAGAGGCCGTGGGTTTTTCTGACTTGCGAGCGTCAGTTCCGTTCAATTCGCGGCCAATTACTTTCCTATTCCGGCCAGATTGAGAGCGCCGTTTTGCTCAGGATGGTTTCCTTTGTACTTTCCGACAGTGGCAGAGCGCGGAATTCATCGAGGTTCTGCCTGATGTCAGGCACGCCCGGCCCGGGCCAATCGGTACCGAACAGCGTCTTGTGGGCGATCTCTTCCAGCCGCGGAAAATACTTCAGCAGCGATTTTGGCGGGATGCCACTGATATCGAGAAAGACATTGCGGTGCCGCCGAAGCAGGAAGAAAGCCGTGTTCATCCACAAAGGACGCCCGCCGTGCGCCATCAGGATCTTCAGTTTGGGAAAATCCACGGCTACGTCATCGATGAAAATGGGATCGCCATATTTGTTGCGCGCGTCCGGGAAGATTGACGTACCCGTGTGAAACATGACCGGAATGCCATTGGCCTCCGCTACCCGGTAAATCACTTCCAGTTCCCTCATGCCGTTCAGGTAGTCGTTGGGAAACAGCAACTGGTGCGGCGGGTGAATCTTGATCAGGCGCAAGCCCAGGCGCAGCAGGTTATCCATGTCGGCTTCGATATTCTGCGACTGCCGGGGATGGAGCGAACCGCAAGGCAGCAGGCGCACCGGGTTGGCCTGGCAGTATTGCGCCACCCAGGCGTTGACTTCAGTGGTGAAGCCAATCACTTCGGGCGCGACATAATTGATGAGCACGGCACGATCGACGCCGGCGGCATCCAGATGCTTGAGGAACGCCTCGGGCGAGCGGCAGTACTCGGCGATGCGGTCAAAGTCCGGCCGCTTCGCCTGCATCAGCTTAAGCGCCGCGGGCTTGAACAATTCGAGCGGCTGGATGTGGATGTGGCAGTCAGTAATCAGCATGAGGCAGTAGTTAGTAGCTAGTAGCTAGCAGCTAGCGTCAAGCATCGCCGATAATACTGCGCGTTTGGTGAAAACGCGAATCATCTCACGACGATATTCCGGCGTTAACGCCGACGTGGTCAGCGGCTTGGCGGTACGCGCGGCCAATTCGCCCACGGCAATCGCGGCGTCTTCAAGCTCACCTGCGGACCTGCCAGTGAGCGCGGCCGTGGCGCCCGGAATCAGAAGCGGCGCCGGATTCACGGCCGTGATAGCCACGCGTGCGTCTTCAATGCCGGGCACATGGCCGGCGTGGCCGTTGCGTTTCTTGAGCGCCACCGCCACGCCCGCCAGCGGATAATCGATCGAGCCTCGAATCCGCATTTTGCGATAAACGCCGGTCCAGCCTGCGCTGGCTTCCGGCAAGAATACGCGGGTCAACAGCTCATGTTTCTCCAGCTTCATGCGGGCATCGCCCACATTGGTATAAAAGTCGC
>JBEKOS010000231.1:0-10777 GCA_049521535.1 Terriglobales bacterium
GGCTTTATGTCAATCTTGATACTTTCATCGATTTCCGGAGAGACGAAAACGCTGGCAAAGGAGGTATGGCGGCGGTGGGCCTGATCGAACGGGGAGATGCGCACCAACCGGTGCACGCCGATTTCGCTGGTGAGCAAACCGTACGCATACTCACCATTCACGCTAAAGGTGGCGGATTTCATTCCGGCTTCTTCGCCCGGCTGGTAGTCGTTCAACGTGGCCTCAAAGCCGTTGCGCTCCGCCCAGCGCAGATACAGGCGCATAAGCATCTCGGCCCAGTCCTGCGACTCGGTGCCGCCGGCGCCGGGATGAATGGTGACGATGGCGTTCCGCGCATCGTTCTCGCCAGCCAGCAGCGTCTCGGTTTCCAATTTCTCCACCAGGACACTTAGGGCATCGAGTTCCTTGCGAAGGTCAGGGCCGACGCTTTCGCCTTCGCGTGCGAGCTCAAAGTACGTGTCAATTTCGCCGAGGCGGCGGAGCAGGTCGGCCTCGGTGTTAAGTTCGTCCTCCAGGCGCTTGCGCTCGCGCATCACCACCTGAGAGCGTGCGGGATCGGACCACAGATTGGGGTCGGAGGCCTGTTTTTCGATTTCGCTCAGTTGCTGGCGCAGCTTGGGAACGTCAAAGATACTCCTGCAGGTCACGTACCTTTGTCTTGACCGCGAGGTATTCGGGTTCGAATTCGTCAATCATAGGAAGAAGTACTCAGTTGTCAGTACTCAGTTGCCAGTCTTCGGTCTTCGTTGCAGCCACGAGTTAAGAACGGAATACTGGGTACTGAATACTGTAATTATCACACACAGCCACGCAAACCAATCGCCGTGACGGGTATAGAACGTGGTGGTGGTGACGATCCCGAAGTGTGTGTTCAGGGCGGTAAATACATTGCGCGGCGCCTGCTCTACTATCCGGCCAAACGGGTCCACAGCGGCGGTAATGCCATTGTTGGTGCCGAGCAACAGCCAGCGATCATTCTCGATGGCACGCATGCGGGCCATATTCAAGTGCTGTCCCGGCGCGCCGGTGCGTCCATACCAGGCGTCATCGGAAATATTGACGAAGACCTGCGCCCCTTGCAGGGCGAACTGTCGAATCTCATTGGGAAAGATTGACTCGTAACAGATGAATGGCCCCATCTTGTAACTTCCCATGTCGAAGACCGTCCGCCGCCATCCGGGGACAAAGTTCCCGACCTCGCGCGTCAGTTGATGGGCGAAGCCAAGCACCGATCGGTAAGGCACATATTCGCCAAAAGGAACCAGGTGAATCTTGTCGTAACTTGCAACCCAGTGTCCATCCGGAGTAATGAGCACCGCGGTGTTAAGCAGCGGTTCCGGATCGACCTGGCCGGCTTTGACCGAAGCTTCGTCCACAGCAAGAGCTCCGGCGATCAGATAGGCGCGAGACTGAATTGCCAACTGGCTGGCCGCAGTACGAAACGCGGGCTCGTTAGCCCAGAAAGGGCCTGGTGACTCCGGCCAGACAATTAGGTCTACCGCGAGATCGGTCGCGGGCCGTCCAGCAGCGGGCGCCAGACTCAGCGCCTGCATGGCTGCCAGCGTCTGGCGAAAACGCTGGCTCGTCCAATTCTCGTCGAGAGAAAGGTTCGGTTGCACGAGGGTCGCGCTGTAGGACGCCGGCACTGGCGGCGGCTGCACAAACACACTCAGTTGCAATGCCGCTGCGGCGAATACTGCCGCGCCCAACAACGCCTTACGGCGCTGGCGAGTCAAAATTGCGGCGGCAAAAGCCGTATTCACCACCATGATCTCGAAAGAGAGTCCGTAAACGCCGGTCACGGTGGCGAGCCGCGTCAACGGAATGTTGTTGACCTGAGCATTTCCCAGCAAGTCCCAGGGAAGGCCAATAATCCGGCTGCGTATTAATTCCACCGCTACCCACAAGAACGGCGCCGCTATGAGAGTCCGGGTAATGCCGCTGCGCGATTTCGCCTCTTTCCCCGCAACCAGCGCCAACAAGAGCGCAAAGAGCCCGGTTTGCGCGCCCACCCAGAGACAAAACAGCACTTGCACACCCAGGGCAACGGGAGTATTCAGGCCGCCGTAGACGTGCATGGTGTACATGACCCAGTAGCACGAGCCGGCATAGGTGATGGCCCCAGCCAACCATCCGAGCAGGAACGCCTGACCGGCAGTCGCAGGAAGCAATGACTGCCGTCCGAGAGCCCCGGAAATTTCTAATTCCGGAGTCCGCGCGCGCAACACCGCCACCAGCAGCGGCGTAATTGCCACCCAACACAGCCAGTAAAGATCTGGTGTGGGGAAAATAAGCACTTGCAGCCCTCCGGAAAGGACCACCAACAACCAAGCGCTCTTGTCGATGATTCGCAAGGAAGAAGTTTAGCAGGGAGTATCTGCCAGTTTCTGCCGCACAAATTGAATCAACTCCGGGGTCACATACTCGGGTGGGTGAACGCGGAACACTGGCCCTCGGGAGATGGGCGCTAGTGCGACACCATCCCAATTGGGTGCGATCGCGAGGGATCCGGATGGCGGCTCATCGAGGATAATCGCATCGGCACGATCCAGAAACTCGGCCGCAGATGCCTTGAAGTCGGGATTGGCAGGGTCAAGGACCGTTATGTAAAGGTCCGGCTGAAGATAGCGGAGCACGCTGTTGGACTCGATAATTGCATTCTCCGCCTGTTCAAGCTCACGCCGAACACGCGGCATTGCTTCTTCCAGGAATCCCTGACGTGTGCGCACCCACAAGGATCGTGCCGCCCCGGCTTCCAGAAAGCGCGAGGTGTCGGATTCTCCCGAGCGATCGGTTTCTTCGGTGATGGCGAAGCTGTGCTCCTGATCATCAACGACGCAATCGCAAGGCTGGCCGTCCCGCGAGCATACGCCATGGCCATATTGGGTGATCTTGAAGGCCGTCCATCGGCGCTCGCGCATGGCGGCAATTACGCCGGCAACCACGCTGGTCTTTCCGACGCTGCGGGAATGTCCGCCGATAACGACAATAGCCATTTAAGCTTGCCTTCTAACGTTTCCCGGCGAGCCTTGAAAGAGCCGCCAGGCTCTTCAGATATTCCTTTACTGGACGTGCCGGCCGGCCCCAGAACACGACTCCTTCTCCGCGCACAACCTTGTTGCTGAGCACACCACACCCTCCACCCAGGATCACTCCCCTTTCGATACGGCAGTGGTCGCCGATTCCGACCTGTCCACCCATAATGACGTCGGCTTCGATCACGCAGCTTCCGGAAATGCCGGTTTGCGCCGCGATGACCACATTTTCCCCGATCTCACAATTATGGGCGATCTGAACCAGATTATCGATCTTCACGCCCCGGCCAATGACGGTTGCCCCCAGCGCGCCGCGGTCGATGGTGGTGTTGCAGCCGATTTCGACGTCGTCGTGGATTTCCACGGTGCCCGCCTGGGGAAACTTCTCATACCGCCCGGTTTCCGGATCGCGGACGAATCCAAATCCGTCTCCTCCCAAAACTACGCCTGCATGGACGATCACCCGGTCGCCAATTCGCGTGCCCGGATATACCGAGACGTTGGCCTCGATGACGCAGTCGGATCCTATGCGGATGCCCGAGCCAAGCGCACAACCGGGGCCGATGCGCGTATTCGCCCCGATTGTCACGCCCGCTTCCAGTACCGCGTGGGCCTGCACACTGACTTCTGCTGCCAGTTCGACAGTGGGGTGGAGCACCGCAGTCGGATGCACGCTTGCTTGTGAGTGCTGTTGCGGCAACAACAGCGCTGCGGTGCGCGCAAACGCCAGCTTTGGGTAAGCAACTACCAACAGCGTCTTACTGGTGGAGATTGCCGCAGCAAATTCTCCAGCGATGATTGCCCCGGCAGCCGACGCGAGTGCCTCGGGGAGATGACGCTCGTCGGCAACAAAAATCAAGTCCTGGGGGGTTGCGGAGCCGACCGCCGCGATGCCGGCGACTTCGCGCTCCCCGTCGCCCACAAGGCGAGCGTGAATAAGATCGGCGATTTCGTGAAGAGAGTGGCTCATGGGGTGCTTCCTCTGCGCACTTGGCGAGGATACCGGCGAATCAGTGGTCCGGAGCATCCGTTCAGTACCAAGCTTCTTCCCCCGGCGGGCGCGTTTTCCACCTTCGATGTACCCATAACCATTGGCCGGGATACCGTCTCACAAAATTCTCGATAACCTGGTTAAACAAAGCGGTATTGGCGATCGCATCGGCTTCATCATCACCAGTGCGGACCAACTCCAGCATCGGTTCAAACCGAATGCGATACTTGCCAAGTTCCTTGTCCCAGATTGTAAAGGCTGGAACCACGGCGGCTCCGGTGTGCAGGGCTACGCGCGCCAAGCCGCTGGCGGTACACGCGGGCACGCCAAAAAACGGCACAAATACCCCTTGCGTCGTAATCGTATTGGTGTCCATCAGCAACCCGACCGTCTCGCCCGCGCGCACAGCGGCCAACAATCCCCTGGCGAATTCCTGCTTTCCGAAGGTCCGGTTGCCGTGCAGGGTGCGATAGCGATCGACCAGGCGATTCAGGTGGGGGTTATCGAGTTCACGAATCACTATGCATAGAGGGTTGCCGTGCAGAGAGTGGACGAATGAGCCCACCTCCCAACCTCCCAGGTGGGCGGTAAGTAACAGGACGCCCCTAAGGCCCTTACTCGCGGTTTCGTAGTTTTCCAGGCCGTCATAGATTGCAACGGTTTCAGCGTTCTCGCGAGTATAGCGGGGAAAAAGGCAGAATTCCGCCAGCAGCCGGCCCAAATTGTCGAACTCTTCCCGCAATAACCGCTGTTTCTGCGAGGCCGGCATGGCAGGAAAAGCAACTTCCAGATTGCGAAGTCCGACGCGGCGAAAACGAGGGTGAGCCAGATAAGCTAGACGGCTGATTCCGATGCCGATAGCGCGCGCTGCCGGCCGCGGCAGGAGTCCAACCAGATTGATCAGCGCCGTTACTGGCGCGAATTCCAGCAAATCGCGCAGGCGACTGTTCCACGTTTCTTGTTTCACGTTTCTGAGACGGTTCTACCTTAACAGTTCCGCATGCAACGAAGAATACATTAAAGCAGGTAAAAGCGAAGGAGGCCGGCTCGAATCCTCCTTTCGAGCCAGCCTCCGGTTGTTCCCGGTTAAGTGATAATTGCAGTCTCGCATGGAGGAGATGCACGGACAAGTCACGAGAGATTATGGCCAATAGTAATGACTGCTGCAGGACAGACGATTGCTGGTTTGCCACGAAGCGTGCTTGACCGGTGCCTCTTCGCACGATCGACTATAAATATTCAAGGATAAGGATGACGCCAAAGAACGCATCGTCTGTTCTTCCGGACCTGCCTCCGGGTGCGAAGGTCCTGATCTTGCGCCTCCGTTCGCTCGGCGATCTGGTACTGGAGACCCCTGCCATTACGGCATTGCATAGGTGGCGGCCAGATCTGCGAATCGCGGTATTGGCCGAACCGCGATTCGCTCCGGTGTTTGAAGGCAATCCTGATGTAGACGAGGTGATTCAATCTCGCAAGTCTCTTCAGACCGCAGGAGAGTTGCGCTCGCGCGGCTTCGCGGCCGTATTCAATCAGCATGGCGGTCCGCGAAGCGTACTGCTGACGCGCGCTTCCGGCGCGCCGGTGCGGGTTGGCTGGCAAGGATTTCAATTCTCTTTTCTCTACAACGTCACCGTGCCCCGCCCCCAGGAGGTCTTTGGCCGTGTGACGGTCCACACCGTTGAGCATCGCATGTCTCAGTTTTACTGGACCGGACTACCGCGTGGGCCAATTCCACCGCTAACAGTTGTGCTGCAGCCAGATGCAGAAATATCGGTAGGCCGGTGGTTAGATTCCTGGCGGATCGAAAAAGGAAATTATGCAGTGTTGCAGCCCGGGGCAAAAGTTCCCGCCATGAGATGGCCGGTGGCCAAATTTGCCGCTGTCGCTCGCTGGCTAATGGATAACCACGGCATTCCCAGCATCGTGAATCTCGACGCAAGTGACGCGGAGGTCGCCCTCGAGGCCCGGCAGGCATTTAAAGGTTGTGGGGTGGTAGCTGATGCGATGAACGTTCGCGAGCTGATTGCATTGATTGCCGGCGCACGACTTGTGGTTGCGAACGATTCCGGGCCAGCCCACCTGGCGGCTGCGCTGCAACGTCCAAGCGTTGTAATTTTCAGCCATACGAATCCGGAGAAATGGAAACCGTGGCAGGCGCCGCACCGCATTGTCCAGACCGGCGCGGTTTATGACAGCATTCGCGGCGACGAGACGATTGTGGTGAGCGAATCGCGGCCGGTGGGAGCAATTCCCGTCGAGGAAGTTGCCTCCGCTTGCGCGGAGTTGCTGTCGGGCATTGCCAGCGGCTCACAGGACTGAGTCGAAAATGCCATTTTATGAATGGGATTACCCAAAGTATAATCCCACTATGACTACAACCGTTACCCTTGACCGGGCTGGCCGAGTCGTGATCCCGAAGATTTTGCGCGACGAATTACGGCTGGAGCCCGGAGACACGCTGTCACTTGAATCAGAGGGAGAACGGGTCACCCTTCTCCCAGTGCGCTCGTCATCACCACTCAGGAAGGAGCGCGGGGTCTGGGTTTTCCGCAGCGGCAGGAAGATATCGGCAGCCGAAACTGAAAGAACTTTGCGCGAGATCCGTGAACAACGCGACCGCAGCCATCGCGGGACCGAACGGTGAGGGCCTTCCTGGACACCTCAGTGCTTGTCGCAACCTTCTATGGTGAGCACCAGCATCATCTTCCCAGCATCGAGTTATTTCTGCGCCAGGACAACAAATGCGGGTTTTGCGCTGCGCATACGCTGGCTGAAGTTTATTCCGTGCTTACAGGAATGCCGGGCAAAGACCGCGCCAGTGTTGACGAAGCCCTTCTATTCCTGGTCAACGTGCGTGAACGGCTCAAGATAATCGCGCTGGATGGCGAAGAGTACATCACCGCGATCGAAGCTTGTTAAGCCGTTAATCGTCCCAGGCTGTATATTTTCATTCTTGAATTTGACGCTTGCCGATCGAACTTGTTATATTTGAAAAGTTCCGCGAGTTTAGTCGGACTTCCTGTAGAAGTGCCGGAGTAGTTGTTTGTATTTCCACCTGTCTCGAAAGAGCGGGTACCCTCGCTGAAACAGGCTTGCGCTGCCTTCCCTGCCAAAGGGGAAGGGTATGCAGGCCAAGGCTTACGAAACGGAGCGTCTTTACTGACGTCACCGTCGTCACAAGCCCAGTCCACGGAAACCAATTTTCTCCCCCGCTTGTGCGGCGCGGAGAAGTATGGTTCGGCAGGATGCCGGCCAGCCTCACCGTTGAGCAAAACGGTCAGGAAGTGCGCGCCTCTACTGAGGTGGGCAATAGCCAAACCAGTGTCCTGACGGGCATGAGTTTAAGGAGCGGCAAAGAGTGCCTACGTTTCATCAATTGGTTCGCAAGGGGCGGCTTTCGCCACGTTATAAGACGGCGAGTCCGGCGCTGCAGTCCTGCCCGCAGAAGCGTGGCGTATGCACGCGCGTCTATACGCAAACGCCCAAGAAGCCCAATTCAGCGTTACGTAAAGTGGCTCGCGTGCGCTTGACCAACGGGATCGAGGTGACCACCTACATCCCAGGCGTTGGACACAACTTGCAGGAGCACTCCATTGTGCTCATTCGCGGCGGGCGTGTGAAAGATCTGCCCGGAGTTCGCTACCACGTGATTCGCGGTACGCTCGACGCAGTCGGCGTTGCCAATCGCAAGAAGAGCCGTTCGAAGTATGGAGCCAAGCGGCCGAAAGCTTAGCAGAGTCGACAGTTCGCAGTGCGCAATCCGAAAAGGGTCGGCGACTGGGAACTGGGAACCGAGAGCTGATATATGCCAAGAAAAGGTTACATCGCAAAGCGGGAAGTGCTGCCGGACCCGATTTACGCCTCCACCCTGGTGACAAAGTTTGTGAATTGCATGATGTGGGGCGGGAAAAAGAGCACTGCACAACAGATTTTTTACGGTTCCATGAAGGCCATGCAGGCCAAGGGCGGGGACGATGCGCTGAAGCTTTTCAAAAAGGCGGTCGAAAACTGCAAGCCGGTTCTGGAGGTCAAGACGCGGCGCGTTGGCGGCGCCAACTACCAGGTTCCGGTCGAAGTGAATCCTGACCGTCGCACTTCGCTGGCGATTCGCTGGCTGCTTACGTATGCGCGCGGTCGCGGCGAAAAAGGCATGAAAGACAAGCTGACGAATGAATTGCTGGATGCCGCGAATAATCGCGGCGCAGCCATAAAGAAGAAGGAAGACGTACACCGCATGGCAGAAGCCAACAAAGCCTTCGCCCATTACCGGTGGTAGAGGAAGAAGTACTCAGTTGTCAGTACTCAGTCGTTGGCGCACTTTGCGCCTGTTCAACTGAGTACTGAGTACTGAGTACTGAGTACTGAGTACTGTATGCCCAGACAAGTTCCATTAGAGCGGTGCCGCAACATCGGCATCATGGCGCACATCGACGCCGGGAAGACTACGGTGACGGAGCGCATCCTCTATTACACCGGGAGGACGCACCGCATTGGAGAGGTCCATGAAGGCACCGCCACTATGGATTGGATGGCACAGGAACAGGAGCGCGGCATCACCATCACCAGCGCTGCGACCACTTGTTCATGGCGCGATGAGACGATCAATATTATTGACACCCCCGGCCACGTGGATTTCACTGCCGAGGTCGAGCGGTCCCTGCGCGTGCTGGACGGAGCGGTAGCGGTATTCGATGCCGTGCATGGCGTGGAGCCGCAGTCGGAGACCGTTTGGCGGCAGGCCGACAAGTACGGCGTTCCTCGCATTTGTTTTATCAACAAGATGGACAAGATGGGTGCTGATTTTGAGCACGCAATCGATACCATTCGCAAGCGCCTCAACGCCCGCCCAGTTGCCATTCAGCTTCCAATAGGTCAGGAATCAGGTTTCAAAGGCGTCGTCGATCTGTTCGAGATGCGCGCCATCGTTTGGCTCGAAGAGACGCTGGGGGCACAGTCTGAAACTCAAGACATTCCCGAAGCCCTGAAGAAGAAAGCGCAGGCTTTCCATAATCAGATGGTCGAAACCATCGTTGAGAATGACGACGAATTGCTGCACAAGTATATGGAAGGCGAAACCATCACGCCCGATGAACTGCGTGCGTCGTTGCGCAAGAGCGTGATCCGCCTGAAGCTGTTTCCGGTGCTGGCCGGTTCGGCTTTCAAGAACAAAGGCGTTCAGCCCCTGCTGGATGCAGTCGTCAGCTTTCTTCCCTCTCCCCTGGATATTCCTCCCGTCAAAGGCCACGATCCCGACCATCCGGACAACATAGTGGAGCGCCATGCCAGCGACACGGAACCCTTCTCGGCGCTGGCGTTTAAGATCATGACCGATTCCTTTGTCGGCCAGTTGACCTTTATTCGCGTTTATTCCGGCCAATTGAAAACCGGGGACACGGTTTACATTCCGGGCAAGGACCGCACCGAGCGCATCGGCCGGGTGCTGCGAATGCATGCCAACAAGCGCGAAGAAATAAGCGAAGTTTTCGCCGGCGACATCTGTGCCTGCGTCGGTCTGCGCAATGTGACTACCGGCGACACGATCTGCGACCGGAACAAGCCGATTCTGCTGGAATCGATTGACTTCCCGGCCCCGGTGATCTCGGTGGCGGTCGAGCCCAAGACCAAAGGCGATCAGGAAAAAATGGGCGTAGCCCTGGGCAAGTTGGCCCAGGAGGACCCGACCTTCCGCGTCCATACCGACACGGAAACCGGTCAGACCATTATCAGCGGCATGGGCGAACTCCACCTGGAGATTATCGTCGACCGCATGATGCGCGAATTCAGCGTGCAGGCCAATGTAGGCAAGCCCCAGGTCGCGTATCGGGAAACCATTCGCAAGCCCGCTCAGGCGGAGGGTAAGTTCATTCGCCAGACCGGCGGCCACGGGCAGTACGGTCACGTGAAGCTACGCATCGAACCGCAAGCGGCGGGCGCCGGTTTTGAGTTTGTAAACGAAATAGTAGGCGGGACCGTCCCCAAGGAATACATCAAGCCTGTAGAACATGGAATCAAGGAAGCCATGGAAGGCGGCATCCTGGCTGGCTATGAGATGGTTGACATCAAGGCCACCCTCTACGACGGCAGCTACCACGAAGTCGATTCGAGCGAGATGGCCTTCAAGATTGCCGGTTCCATGGCGATCAAGGAAGCCGCCCGCAAAGCGTCCCCAGTGCTGCTGGAGCCGGTCATGTCTGTGGAGGTGGTGGTGCCCGAGGATTTTGCCGGCGTCATCATCGGCGATTTGAGTTCGCGCCGCGGCCACATTCAAGGCATGGAGCATCGTGCCGGATCTCAGGTGATCACGGCGATTGTGCCGCTGAGCGAGATGTTTGGCTATGCCACGCAAATGCGCTCGAATACTCAGGGCCGGGCAACCTTCTCGATGCACTTTGCGCGCTATGAAGAAGCCCCGCGATCAGTGGCGGAAGAGATTATCGCTAAAGTACAGGGGAAAGCAGTTAGTCGTTAACGCTAACTAAATCAGGTAAACGGGAACAGAATTCTACGGAGTGAGCAATGGCGAAGGAAAAATTTGATCGTACTAAGCCGCACGTAAACGTGGGGACGATTGGGCACATCGATCACGGCAAGACGACCTTGACGGCGGCCATTACCAAGGTGCTGGGGAAGAACAATCCCAAGGTGAAATTCCGCTCGTTTGATTCCATTGACAATGCGCCGGAAGAGAAGGCGCGCGGTATTACCATTGCGACGGCGCACGTGGAGTATGAGACGCCAAACCGACACTATG
>JBEKOS010000232.1:0-6941 GCA_049521535.1 Terriglobales bacterium
TCGCATCGCGGCTGCATGGTTCCAAAGCGACTGCGTGCAGTCCAGTGTGTTGTCACAGCCAATGAAGCGCTTCTCGGTTCTACCTTCCTGCACGTGACCTTCCATCGAAGACGGTGCAGGATATGGAGCGGCATCGTGGCACCTGACGCACCCATCCTGTTCGAAGCGCCCCCGCCCGCGCACCGGATCGCCGGCGGGATCACCTGCCCCTGAAAGATATAAGTAAGCTGTCACCTGGGACATTTCTTCGTAGGAGAGGGATGGGTAGGGCAAGTTACGCGCGTCCAGCATATCCCACACCTGCGGCGCGTGATTCCACATGGCCGTCACCAGCATAGGCAGTCCGCTGACCGCCGCTGTTCCGCTCAACTGCGGAGCGAGAAGACTGTTTTTCGTTTTTCGCTGCCCGCTTTCTGTTTCCTCAGGCGGTGCTACCGCGTCATGGCACTGCCCGCACTTGCCGGCAAACACGCCGGCTCCAATTTCCGGATGCGCAGGCGCCTGTGCGACCCAGCGCATTGGAGTGCTGAATCGCTGGAAGTGCAAGACCATCAACAGCGCGGCCAGCGATACTCCCGCTCCGGCCGCCAGTGCCAAAATCTTGCCTGTTGCGCTCATAGGGAATCCAGATTCGCGTTGAGATCGCGCATTTTGCGGTATAGAGTGTCCCGGGAAATCCCCAACAGAGCGGCGGCATGCGTGCGGTTGCCCTTGCACAAACGGATGGCGCGTTCGATGGCAATCTTCTCCACGTCGTCCAAAGCGAACGGCAATGTATCCCCGGCCGCGTCCGTCTCCTTGCGCAGGAGTGCCCGCAAGTCCTTTTCTGTAATCACCTGAGGATCGGCCCGGCAGACTGCGCTCACGCTTTCCAGCACGTTTTCCAGTTCACGAACGTTGCCGTTGAAGTCGTGTGCCACCAGCGCCTCAACTGCGCGGCGGTCAATGGTAATGTGGCGGCCGTACTTCTCGGCCAGGCGGGCGGTGAACCACTGGGCCAGCACCAGGATGTCCTCGCGGCGAGAGCGTAGAGGAGGAATCTCGATGACCACGGTTGCCAGCCGGAAATACAGATCCTCCCGCAGAAGTTCGCGACGCAAGGTGGCCAGCGGGCGGTTAGTCGCCGCCAGGATGCGGATGTTCACCGGTACCGCTCGTGCGCTACCAACCGGCCGAAAGGCATGTTCCTGCAACGCTCGCAACAGTTTCACCTGGGCCTCGCGCGGCATTTCGCCGATCTCATCAAGGAAAACCGTGCCCTTGTTGGCGGAAACGAACACGCCGGGAGCATCGGCATAAGCGCCGGTAAATGCGCCACGGCGGACGCCGAACAATTCGCTTTCAATCAGGTCGCGCGGCAGCGCTCCACAGTTCACGGGAAGAAAAGGGCTGGCGGATCGCGGAGAAGCGTCGTGGATGGCGAGCGCCAACCTTTCTTTCCCGGTGCCGGTTTCGCCGAGTATGAGCACGCCGCAATCGCTATCCGCCACTGCCCGCGCCCGGTCCACAACTTTCTGCATGGCCGCCGAAACATAAACCAGGCGGCCGAATGGTTCGCCCGAATCGCGTGCCTTTAACTCCAGCTCCACGACGCGGCGACGTAACCGGTAAATCTCCACCAGCCTGCCTACTTTCTTCCGGATGGCTTCCTTGTCGAATGGCTTGGTTACATAGTCTTCAGCGCCACGCTTGATGGCATCGACCGCAGTGTCCACGGTCGCGAAGCCGGTCATGATGACTACCTGGAGTTCAGGTTGAATGGCGTGCAACTGCTGCATCAGAGTCAGACCATCGGTTTGCGGCATCACCAAGTCCGCCAGTACTAGAGCGATACCAGGCTCCTGCTCGAGCAGTCGCATGGCATCAGACGCCGCTGTGACCGCCTGCGTGCGGTATCCTTCGCGGGTCAGGAAATCGCGGAGGGTTTCCGCCAGTTCGGCGTCATCATCCACGATCAGGATTTCCAGCGCTTGTGACATAACCTCCAGTTTGTCTTTGATTCGAGACCTCAGGGCGACCTCGTTTACCAGGCGCTGGCCGCCTACGCTGCTTCGAGCGTGGGCAGGAGAACCGTAACCCGCGTTCCCTGGCCGCGCTCGCTGGTGATCTGAATGTCCCCTCCGTGTTCGCTGACGATGCTCTTTGCAATCGCCAGACCCAGGCCAGTGCCTTGCCCTGGAGGCTTGGTGGTAAAGAACGGTTCGAAGACATGCGGCTGGTCAGCCGGGGCAATGCCGCAGCCATCGTCCTGCACATGCAAGGCGATACTGCCTTCCGGTTTTGGCTCTACGTTGACGGCAATATGTCCACAGGCTTCGGTTGCGTCCACGGCGTTGCTGATCAGGATCAAGAGCAGCATTTCGAGTTGGTTCTTGTCCGCCGCCACGCGCGAGGTTTGCCCGGTGCCCTCGGAGAAGCTGACTTCGAGTTGCTTGGCGGCGAATGACGGCGAAAGGAGGCTCATCACGCCTTCGATGACCGGGCCGAGTTGTTCAGGCTCGCGGACCAGCGCTGGCCGCCGCGAAAAATCCAGTAGTCTCCGCACAAACTGCTGGCAGAATCGTACCGTCTGCTCCAGGCGATCGAGGTCGGCAGCCAGTTCATTCCCCTCATCCATGCGGTCTCGCATCATTTGCACCCGCAGAAGCATCGAGGCCAACGGCGTATTGAGATGATGGGCCGTACCGGCCGCCATCTGGCCCATCGAAGTGAGCTTTTCCAGTTCGATTAAGCTCTGGCGCAGTCGTACCTGGTCGCGGATGTCGGATGCAACCTCCATGTAGTAGAGATTGGAATGTTCGCGGAAGGGAAGCAGGCTGAGCAGGACAGCAATGTGCTCACCCGCCCGGTTGACCCGGTAGGTTTCGCGCGCGAGGACGGGACGGCCCGCGGCAACTTCACGCATAAAGGTGCGCAGTTCCTCCAGTCGGTCGGCCGGGACAGTGCCGGCCCGCGTTCCCACGGTCTCTTCGCGGCTGATACCGTAGAGCCGCTCCGCTGCGGCATTCCACTCGTACACAATGAGCTCATGATCGAACAGCAACACCACACTCGGGGTGGCATTGAGCAATCCGAGATATCGCTCGCGGGAGCGGCGCAACTCCGCCTCGACGGCCCGCCGCTGCCGCAACACAAACCACGCCGCCCATGCCGCAAGCAGAAGCGACGACGCGATACCACGGCTGATATACAGGTAGTGCAGCGAGACATAATCGAGATCACGGAAGAACCGGTTTTCAACCAGCTCCCAGAAGGCGAACACCACAGCGACCAGTGTGACGCTCGACAATAGCAGAGTCGCCCAGAGCCAGGGTGCCCCCGCCCCCTCCCCGGAGTCCGGTTTCACGTTGCTAGCAGCGGTATTCATTCCTTGGGGAAGAATGTTTATCACGGCTGAGGGCTCCACGGGGTGCTTGGCGTCACGCGACAAGGTGACTACAATCACTGACACGAAGGGACAAAGGGCGACCCGGCAAAGCTGGATTGGCCGGTCGGCAGCCGGGAAGATACAACTTTAGCGCTAATGTGCCGCGTCGCAGAACGCGCAAACTCGCTGCAGGGTCGAGACGCCCAGGAGTTCAACGACGGGAGCGAGATAGCCTTCCTGGAGCGGTTCCGTCCCCAATAAGTCCGTGCTCAGGTATTTCTTGTTGTCGTCGGCAAAGACCGTAACGACTACCGCATCCGCGCCGAGCTGCTCCTGCACCATCAGGGCGGCAAGGAAGTTGCAGCCTGAGGAAATACCCACCGCCAACCCCAGAGTCGACGCCAGCTTCTGGGCCATGAGAATGGAGTCTCCGTCGGACACCGCGAGCACTTCGTCCAACGCCGATAAGTCCACGATCGCCGGGATGAATTCGTCGGAAATTCCCTGGATACGATGCTTCCCCACCTTGTGCCCGGTGGTAAGGGTAGGTGATTCCGCCGGTTCGACCGCATGAATCTTGATGCTTCCATGTCGTGCCCGCAGGTGCCGCCCCACGCCCATTACCGTGCCGCCGGTGCCGACGCCGGCGACAAAAGCATCCGGGCGCAGTCCCGCAGACTGCAGTTGTGCCCAGATCTCCGGGCCGGTGGTCGTCTCGTGCGCTTCCGTGTTGGCAGTATTCGAGAATTGGCGCGGTAGAAAAACATCCGGCCGGGACCTTGCGAATTCCTCCGCCATGCGGATACTACCCAGGAATCCGCCTTGTTCACGGCTGACGGACACGATCTCAGCACCGTAACTGCGAATCAAATCTTTGCGCTCGCGGCTCATCCAGTCCGGCATGAAGATCACTACCGGATGGCCGAGCGCCCGGCCAATTGCTGAGAAAGAGATTCCCGTGTTGCCGCTGGTCGCTTCGGCGATGGTATCGCCCTCGCGGATGGTTCCGGTTTCATAGGCTTTGCTTAGAATGTGAAGCGCCATCCGGTCCTTGATGCTGCCGGTCATATTGACCTGCTCGGACTTGGCATATATGACGCGGCGCTGCCCGTGAAATCTGAAGTGGACGCCCAGCAACGGCGTGTTACCGATGATCCGGCGCAGGGCGGTGATCTTTGTCGTAATTTCAGGTGCTACTTCTGTGGGTACTGCCTGCATTTCGATTCCTCTCGCGCGTCGATGGCGTCAGAGTTGCCAGGCAACCTTTTCTCTGCAACCCTGCTCTATCTGGCGGATAACAGAGTACGGTAGCACGAATTAAGGCTAGTGCTCTGTGATTCCGGTCAAATCTGGCTATTGTTTCCTTGACGGCCCTGACAGACGCTTGAATCTGTTTGTGAATGCCCGACTCCTATTCGGGTCGAATCCGCATAAATCTGCGGCGGAGTTGCAATGCACTCAATAGCCGCCGGCGTCATCGATAAAATGGTACTCGCCATCGACGACGGCGGACGCCTCACCAGCCTTGGCGGCCTCGGGATTCGTGATGAATTCGCGTGCTTTGTCCATGCTGGCCACTTCGAAGAGGAAGAAAACATTGTTTGGCTCCTCGATACAACACCAGAGATGAACCAAGCGAAGGCCGGCGCTCTGATGCGCAGCCTGATGTGAAGCGAAGATGGTCTTCCACTGCGAAAAGTCAACCACACGATTGCGACATAACAAGTGAGTCATCACTGCCTCTCGGAACTCCCCTGCGAGTAGTAGCGCCTTCAATTGTGGTCGGTTCTACTTTTCCTGCAGGGAGTTGACGTAACTGGTCAGATTCGAAATGCGTTGTTGTACCACGGCGTCGTCGTGCGGGCTCAAGGCCGCAAATGCCCGGCCCCAGATAGGCATATCCTTGGAACCATGCGCGGCCATATCCCCTCCCAGGCGAATGACGTTTGAGACGTGCGCGGACGGAAAGCTTCCTCCGTTGCGTCTTGCGAGGGTAGTGAGATCAGGCGGCGGAACCTTCAATGCTGGAACAGCAGGGCCTGAGCCCCTGCCGTCTTTACCATGACAAACAGCGCAGTACTCCGTGAACATTGCCTGGCCAGACTCCGCCGGGACGGGCTTGATCGGGACAGTCTTGACTTCAGGCTTTTGGGCTGTTCCTAAGGCAGCGAATCCAAGCAAAACGGAAACTACCAGGAGAAAACGCATTGCGGTCCTCGCGAGTATTATGCGCTCACGCTGACTGATCCGCCATAGCGATTTACTTAGCCATGAGGGGAAGCAGGAGACATAGCGAAGATTCCGCTAGGCTTGAAGTTGACGAGTGGCGGTGCACAGACTGCGGCGATGCTACTTGTTCTTCCACACTGGCTTGCGCTGTTCCAGGCGGGCCCGCAGCCCTTCGCGCACATCCTCGAGCGCCATGAGTTGATTCAGATAGATATCCTGCGATTTCTTCATCGCCAGGTTCAGCGGCATGCCAACCGAACAGGCGATGGCAGCCTTCGTCATTTCGAGCACGGGTGCGCTGAATTCGCCGATGCGTGCCACGACTTGATCCACTGCCTGCTGCAGTTCCGACTCAGCTACGACGCGATTCACAAATCCCAGATCCTGGGCTTCTTTCGCGCTCAAAGCCTGCCCGGTGAGAATCAATTCATACGTCTTCTTGGGGCCAATCACCGCCGGCAGCATGACAGCAGCGAATGGCGGAAAGACGCCCATCTTGACTTCAGGCTGGGCAAAGCGGGCGTGGGGAGTGGCGATTACCATGTCGCCGAAGGCCACTAACTCAGATCCCGCGCCAATGGCGGGGCCGTTCACCACCACGATTAACGGCTTTGAGATTTCCGCAATTGCCTTAAAAACATCGGTAAAAGCTTCCAAGGTCAGGAACACGCGATCAGGTTTTGAATCCTCCAGCGAAATGCCCGCCGAGAAAGCATTGGACGATGAGGAAGCAAGCACAATGCACTTGATGTCGTTGCGTCCGTTCAGGCTTTCGATGGCGTCGGTCAACTCCTGCATGAGTGGCACCGTCAAGACATTGAACGGCGGCTCATTCAGCGTAATGCGTGCTGCATGGGTGGAGGTGTCGAACAAAATATGCTTATATTTGGCGGTCGTCTTGGCCATGCAGTCCTCACAAGGGCATCGCCGCGATTATCGAACCAAGCGCCTCGAAAGCACAAGTTACCGGAGTGGAAAAGTCTGGCGATTTCACTCGACCGGAGTTCGGAGGGCACTCTTGGAATCCTTTTTCCCCGCGTGACTGCGTCGTGCGACAATCTTCCTTCGAGGAGAGTGGACCATGAAGATTTCTCTCGGCGCGGACCATGCCGGTTTTGAACTGAAGGAAAGGATCAAACAGACTCTCGAACAGCAAGGCGTCATAGTTGACGACCAGGGCACAATGTCCACTGCATCAGTCGATTATCCCGACTTTGCGAAAAAGGTAGGCGAACAGGTCGCGATCAAGCAAGCCGATTGCGGCATTCTGGTATGCGGCACTGGCATCGGCATGTCCATCGCCGCCAACAAGGTTTCGGGCGTTAGAGCGGCCAACGTCACCAGC
>JBEKOS010000233.1:0-6935 GCA_049521535.1 Terriglobales bacterium
GCTCTCGGTGGTGTACAACGTTGTGGCTGGCAGCGGCGGCCATGTCTCGGTGCAGAGTACGCCTGCGCAAGGCACGGCTTTCCGGGTCTGTTTTCCCCAAGTGGCGCCACTGCCGCCTCCTGCGCCAGTTGAGCCAGTTGTTTCAGGTCCTCGTTCCGGCACCGAAACTATCCTGGTTGCCGAGGACCAGCCCGAACTGCTGCTGATGGTCTGCTTTTACCTCCAGAAGCTTGGTTACAACGTCCTGCAGGCTTCTGACGGGGCCAAAGCCGTCGAACTCGCGGCGCAATACAGCGGCGTCATCGACTTGTTGTTGACCGATGTAGTGATGCCCGGCCTGCGTGGCCCCGAAGTCGCACATCGCTTGACTGCCAGTCGCCCGGGCATGCGAGTCATCTACATGTCCGGTTACACCGAAGGCGCGTTCGGCGCAGGTTCTGATGAAGAGCACCAGCGGCTGAAAGCTACGCTTCTACAAAAGCCATTTAAGCTTGATGATCTCGCTGCGAGCGTTCGCGAGGTCCTTGACGCCGCAAGTTCCATCGCCTGATTCGGCGCCGGAGTTTGCACGTGCCCTTCGGTGTCTCCCCATCTCCCCGTCCCCCGGTCGCTTTTGCTCTCTCCTCCGCAGCTCTGCGCCTCTGCGCGAGAAAGCGTTCTAAAATCCACGCCTATCCGCGCAATTCTGCGTCGCAAGGCTTCGTTGCCTTTCTCTGTACAGACGGAGCATCTGGCACCGCCAGCTACTCATTCGGCGCGCCGTAGAGCGCGGGATGAATGTAATGCCCGCGCTCCTGCGGAGGCTTCTCCTGTTCCACCTGTAGGGGATTGGCTTTGGCCCACGGATCGTGCCGTACTCCGGTTACCTGCCAGGAGACCTTCTTCCCCGGCATGCCGGCAATCGTGAAACCGCCATTGGAGATCTCTTCGGCGATATAAGGAGTGAAGGCGGCGCCGATGGGCGTCAACTGGTAGCGGAAGTCTCCGTTCAACACCTCAAACCAATCCGGCAGCCGGACTTCGGCTTCCCCTTGCCCATTGAGCACCACATTGCCCGTGTAGATGTTCATCCTCTCCGAGGATTCCACCGAACTGTGCATCAGGTACTTGTTGGCGGGATCGAGCGGGTCGTCAATCCGGAAATTCTTGGCCGAGCCGTTGAGTGCGCCGGTGCAGTAAAGATCTCCGGCGTTGACGATCGAACAGCTTCCGCTCGTCCCCGCAGCATACAGGATGCCTGCGTCGGCGGCAGTGCTGTCGTTGTACATCTGGACGGTGGTGGAAGCAGCGGAAGTATTGGTGAAAATGGCCGCTGAGTTGTTGTCGGCGGCGCTGGTGGTGAAGTTGTTTGCCGAGGTAAAACTGTTAAACGTGGCAAGCTGTGCGTATCCGCCTGCATCAATGCCTCCTAGGAAGGTAGCGTTGACACCGGTCAAGCCGGCGCCGCCTCCGGTGAATGACGATGCGGCAATGCTGCCCGTGAAGGCATTGCTTGCCGCCGCCAGCGTCGGGACTTTGGTGGTATCCAGGTTTAGGGTTACGCTTCCCGAGGTCCCGCCGCCCGTCAGGTCCGTGCCTGCCGCTACTCCGGTGATCGTGCCCGTCCCCGCCCCCGCCGCAAAGTATCCATTGACGTCAATCAGCAAGTCTGTGGCGGTGGTCGAGCTGGGATAAACTGAAACACTTCCTTCGCTGTCGCTGCCGGCCGGAACAATGGCGGCATTGGCCAGCACCAAACCGGTCGCATCATTCAAGGTGGATACCGAGGGCTGGCTTTGACCGTACGGCCATACCGTCAGGTAGCCCAGACTGCCGCCGCTCTTCGGAATCACTGTGACATTCACGGAATACGCCACCGGGGTCCCTGCGATCCCGGAGAAACAACTGCTCTCCAGCATAGGGAAACTCCGGACTGCGTTGGCGACCAGCGACGGTCCGCCGAGCGCGCCGGTGGCATCGCGCGTATTCACTACGCGGCACGGCGTCAAAGTATAGAACGTCAGCGAGCCTGCGGTGGCGTTGACGTAGCCACTGGTCCAAATCCGCTGCGGAGTGTGACCCGCGGCGCTGGCTAAGGCTGGCAGACCCGCCCTGGAGGAGGAATTGCTTTGGCCTAAAACGGAAATTGCACACAACACCGGCAGCAGGGTCGCAACGGACCGGATACGCATGGTAGCTCCTTAACCTGAGATTAGTGGTCTGAATGGATTTCGGGGCGCAAGTCTACTATCAGCTCATTTGAGAGGGTCGTCAAGCAGAATCCATGCGGGAAGGCGGCTTTGGCATCACTGACGAGCGCCGCGGGCCTGCTGGAAAATGGCCGCGTTCATGGTGAGTAGCGCCTGCGGTTCCGTCGTTGACTGTCTGCCCGCTCCTCCCTACAATGTTGCCATCTGAAAGTGGGGTATTCTCCGGGTGATCGGCAGGATCATCTCGCATTACCGCGTTGTCGACAAGCTGGGTAGCGGCGGGATGGGTGTGGTTTACAAAGCTGAGGATATCAAGCTCAATCGCTTTGTGGCCCTCAAGTTCCTGCCCGACGACGTAGCCAAAGACCCGCAGGCGCTCAGCCGCTTCCAGCGCGAAGCCAAGGCTGCCTCGGCTCTGAACCACCCCAACATCTGCACCATCTACGAAATTGACGAGCAGCATGGGGAAGCGTTCATCGCCATGGAGTTTCTGGATGGAGTGACCCTGAAGCATCGCATTGCCGGACGCCCGCTGGAAATGGAAGTCTTGCTTCCCCTGGCCATTGAAATCGCCGATGGACTCGATGCCGCTCACGCGGCCGGAATCATCCACCGCGACATCAAGCCGGCGAACATCGTTGTCACGCAGGCAGGCCACGCCAAGATCCTCGACTTCGGACTGGCGAAGATGGCAGGCAAACCCGGCCCGGTTGCAGGCGATTCGGTAACCATTTCACTCGCCTCCGGCGCCTCACAGCTTACGAGCGCGGGCGCCTTGTTGGGCACGGTGGCTTATATGTCGCCGGAACAGGTACGGAGGAAGGAACTGGATGCCCGCACCGACTTGTTCTCTTATGGGACGGTGCTGTACGAGATGGCAACCGGCGCGCCACCCTTTTGTGGGGCGAGCGCCGGGGAGATATGCGGTGCGATTCTTCACCAGGAGCCGGTTGCGCCGTCGCAGATCAATGCCCAGGCTCCGCCGGCTCTGGAAGCGCTGATCCTCAAGGCGCTGGAAAAGGACCGCAGTCTACGCTACCAGCACGCCGCCGACGTCCGTGCGGATCTGCAGCGGGTGAAGCGCGACTCGGATTCGGGAAGGGTAACCGCGGCGCAGAACCCGAGCGGGGCGAAGACGACTCCCTATCCTCGTCCGGGCGCCCGCAGGGGGTTGATGCTGGCGGCTGCCCTTGTAGTTCTGGCCGCAATCAGCGTCGGCATATACCAATACCGCTCCCGGCCAATACTGTCCGCGAACGGCCGCGCGCCGCTATACGTCTCGGAGTTTACCAACTCGACGGGTGACGCCGTCTTCGACGATGTGCTGCGCGCCATCACTGCCAGGGAATTGAATCGCTCGCCGGCGGTTCGAGTTGTGGATTCCGAGGCCGATGACCTGGTGCACTTGTTGCAGAGCGCGGGCAGGAATCCCGAAGATCGCTTCACTCCGGAACTCGCCCGGCAGTTGTGCGAACGCAACCAAGGGAGTTTCTTCACCGATGCAGAAATCAAGCCCCAGGGCGGCGGCTACCTGCTCGATCTTTCGGTGCGGAATTGCGGCTCAGGCCGGGTTGTGGCTCAACAACACGGCGAGGCCAGAAGCAAAGACGAGGTGATGCTGGCGGTAAGTCAGCTTGCGGCAGCATCGCGTCTCCAGCTTTCCGGCAGCTCCGCCAACTCTCGCGGCAACACGCCGGCGCCTTTGCCTACCGGCTCTTTACCGGCCTACCAGGCTTATCTGGTGGGCGCCAGTCTCTACGAAACCCAACTTGAGCAGAGTGCTGCAATGCTTCGCCGGGCTACCGAACTCGATCCCGGCTTTCCAGATGCCTGGGTGGACCTGTCGCTTGCAGATTACGCCCTGCATGAAACCAAGCGGTCACGGGACGATCTCAAACACGCCTTTGCCTTGCGCCAAGAACTCGCCGACAGCGATAAGGTAAACGTTGAAGCGCGTTACTACCTGGAAGTTACAGGGGAACTCTATAAGGCGGTTGAGGCCCTGCAAACCTTGGTAAAGCTGCAGCCGAAGGAGTTTTCACCCCACAATCTGTTAGGGCTGGCCTATTTGGACCTCGGTATGTACGAAAAAGCGACGGTTGCATTTCGCCAGAACACCGGGCTCTTCCCCGGTTTGCCGCATGCCATCTCCAACCTGTCGGTCGCCCTGCGCGCCCAAGGCCGTTATGACGAGGCGGAAGCCCTCCTCCGGCAGGTTCGTGCCGATCAGGCGGTAGGTTTCTATGACCACCGCGAGCGCTACTACTTGGCAATGCTGCGGTCCGATCAGGCGACCCTTGCAAAAGAGCGAAATTGGATGGAAGAGAACTCTGACCAGCCAACTGCCGTCGCCTTCCTGGCGATGATCGATCTCCACGACGGGCGGCTGGAGAGCGCCCGTCAACGGACCCGGCACGGTGTGAACATGTTGGTCGGGTCTGGCTCGTCGGAGTCTGCGGGCGAGATGCTCCTCGCTCTCACACAAAGCGAAGCTCTGTACGGTCAAGGCGCCGCCGCCACACCAACCATCAGCCAGGCGCTCCGGTTATCCGATGCAAAGGAAATCAAGCAAGGCGCCGCCAGAGTCATGGTCCTCAACGGCCAGGAACGCGAAGCGCAGAAGATCATCACTGATCTGCTGCGCCAGTATCCCACCGATACGATTCTGAATGAATTCGATGGGCCGCTTGTCCTCGCTGGTTCCCAGTTAAGTCTTGGTCAAGCTGACTCCGCCTTGCGCACCCTCGATCGAGCCAGGCCATTCGAGTTCGGTAGGGTGGTCGAGTTTCTTCCAAACTACATCCGTGCCTTAACTTTCCTGCGCCTCAAGCGCCCCGCGGACGCCGCTGGGGAATTCAGCGCAGTTCTGGCGCATCGCGGTGTGTCTCCTCTGAGCCCGGTCCTGGTAGTTTCGCAGTTGGGCCTGGCCCGTGCCTGCGCCCTGCAGGGAGACGTTGCCAAAAGCCGCGCTGCCTATGAGGCCTTTTTTTCCGGTTGGAAAGACGCCGACGCCGACATCCCCATTTTGAAGCAAGCCAAGGCGGAGTACGCAAAGCTGCAATAGCTTGGGCTGCCATGCAAATGTTGTAGCCCTTGGCCGAGAATCTGGCAACTCTCAATTGCAGGCCTTCATCCTAGGTCCGTGCGGATTACAACTTTTTACGTTGTATTCCAAAAAGCCTTCTGGCTTTCGTGATACGATCGTCGCCGCTAATGGAAAGAGCATGAACCCATCGTCAAACCATCCCACATCGCCCAACCAGCCCTCCGCCCCCAGCCTCGAGGGGCTCTCAAAGGAAATCAAGCGGCTCGAGATCAAGCTCGAAGCGCTTATAGATTATCTGGCGTCGAGTGGGGCTTATGTATGGCCTTTGAGCCTTCGATGAAAGGCCGTTCGGCCTACGATGCCTTGCTAAGAGAATCCTTAAAGAACGCCGGCCTGCCCGAGTAGCCACGCGTTTCCCCGCCGGCGTCGCGGCCGGGCTTGAGTCCAGCCCCGTTCTGGCCCGACTCTTCCCGTGCTTTCCGGCTGTTGCGGCCACCGGCTTCCTACAGCGCCGCCAGCAATTCGTCCGCCTGCCGGGGCGCGGTGAGCAGGCACATTCCGTGGGCGGCCCACATCAACTCGAAATATTTTGCCATGGCCCGGGACGTATACGTCCCCAGTTTCGCCGGGCCCACGCGCAACGCCTGCACCAACAAGGCTTTCGAAATGATGCCGTTGAGCAGCAGGCATTCGCGGCGAACTTCATTCATCTTGCGGCGCAACTCCGGATCGACCGCACCCTCGGCGTGCCACGAATGCGAGACGAAGGAAAGCACCGACGAAATATTCCGCTTCATGCGCTTCAGCTCGGCGCGCACATTTGCCGGAATGTCGGACTGAAGCTCGCCTTCCTCGATGTGCTCCAGCGCAATGATGAGTTCGTCGACCGACCGCAACTCTTTCTTGCTTGCCTTGAACATCAGCTTTCTCCTCTACAGAGTCCTGAGTCCAAAATCCGGAAGACCAGGCGCCGGCTTTGCCCTAGCGCATTCTCTTCCAATAAAGCTCAAGCCTCGGGAAACGGTGGGCGAAGCCGCGCCGGGCGGGTTCGTGAGCGGCGCCCCCTGAATCCGCAACTGAAAGATCTCGAATCGCGCCGGCAATCCTGCGCAGCGCATCCTGGATTCTCCTCAACTCATCCAGCGTCGGCGCCGTGCGCGGCGCTTCCTCCGCTGCAAAATAGTAGGTCCAGGTGCAACACGCAATCAGAAATGCCGCCATCCCAAATGGCCAAACTGCGCTGTACGGTGGCAGGCGAAATTGCGTTACCGCGGTCGTTACTGCCACGTCCACGGTTAAATAAATAAGAAAGCCGAGGGCGATCCCTTGCAGGCGGTGCCGCCACGGGATGCCGAAGTACTTGGCGAACAAAACAATCAATCCGAATATCAGGCAGAGAACCCACGTGACCACCTGGTCGAGGGCTCTGGCGAAGGTCATCCAGGCCGTCGGTTGTGCGCCGGGGAATCGCCACGTAAGGACAGCTGCCACGACGATCACCGCGATGGTCGCCATTACAAAATGCCCAATCGTATTGGCAGGCAGCGTTTCGTAGGGATGGAACAAAATGCCGAAAACCTCCAGAACCACGGCAATCAGAATTATCAATTGGGGCGCATACGCAATCCAGGTGACCGGCAGGTAAAACCGGCCAAGATAATTCGCCAGATAAAAAAGCACTGCCGACCGAACCACGCAAA
>JBEKOS010000234.1:0-7532 GCA_049521535.1 Terriglobales bacterium
TTACCAAAGTAACGACGAGTTCAGATAAGCAGGATTTTGCTCCGGAGCAAAACTGGATGTCAAGAGCAATGCGATGAAAAGAGCAGATTTTACAAAGAGCAGCACGTTTTCAACCGCCGATGCCCTGCAACCGACGATCGTGAGCGCCAGGCCAATAAACAGGCCGATCTAAGGACCTGGCTGCCGACATTCAGCAGAATTCCAGTAGAAACAGCCGCCGATGCTGCAAGGTCGCAGGTCTTTCGGACATGCAATTTGTCGCGCAAAAAAAGCCCGGACCCTTCGGTCCGGGCGCTTAATTGTTCATCGCTCGTTGCTAACGCACTGAGCGCGTAAGTATTTCACCGTCACTACTTAATGACTGTGAGTGTGACCTTGGCAGTGTGCGAAGTGGTTCCGCTCTTGCCGGTGATAGTGATCGTGTGGCTGGTAATCGCCGCACTCTTACCGACCGTGATCTTCATGGTCGAGGTTCCATTGCCAGTGATAGACGTCGGCGTGAAGGTTATCGAATTGGCGCTGCCTTCTCCAGTTGCAGAGAGGGTAACCGCCGAGTCAAAGCCGCCGGTAACTGTCGAAGTGATCGTGACGTTGCCGGAAGCGCTCCGCGCAATAGTGATCGACGTAGGCGACGCACGCCGCGGTCACAGTAAGCGTAACCGTAGTCGTGTGGCTGGTGCTGCCGGAGGTCCCGGTCACCGTGATGGGATAAGTGCCCGTCGCGGTGGTTGAGGCCACAGTCATCGTCATGGTAGAGGTCCCGGTCCCAGTGATCGAGGTCGGGCTGAAGCCAACTGTGACACCCGTGGGTTGACCGGATGCCGTGAGAGTGACAGCCGAATCAAATCCGCCCGTCACCGTGCTGGTGATCGTCGAGGTTCCGTTGCTTCCCTGCGCCACAGAAACGGTAGAAGGAGACGCGGAAAGGCTGAAGCCAGCCGCTGCCGTAACCGTCAGGCTGACCGTGGTGGTGTGGGTGGTGCTGCCGGAGGTTCCGGTCACCGTAATGGTGTAAGTACCAGTGGAGGTGGTCGAGGCCACAGTCATCGTCATGGTGGAAGTCCCGGTCCCGGTGATCGAGGTCGGGCTGAAGCCAACCGTGACGCCCGTGGGCTGGCCGGATGCCGTCAGGGTGACAGCCGAATCAAATCCACCGGTCACCGTGCTGGTGATGGTCGAGGTTCCGCTGCTTCCCTGCGCCACTGAAACGGAAGAAGGAGACGCAGAAAGGCTGAAACCGGAACTCGAAGTTGGCGCCAGCAGGTTGATCAAGCCGGCTCCGTTCGGGCTGCCCCATCCGGTCACCAGATCGTAACCGGCGGTCGCCTTGTAGCTGCCGCTGGTGCCGCTGGTGATGTCGTGGAACAGGGTGCTGTAGCTTGAACCCGCCGCGGCCGGGTAGATGAGCGGATCAATGAAGCCGATGGTATCGCCATTGGCCGCCGCCTGTTGATTGGCCAGGGCCAGGTAGCCGGCCCACATCGGCGTTGCAAAGCTGGTGCCGCCGTAATCGTTGGCCGTGCAAGTGGTCTGGTCCGCGCAAACGTAGAAAGTGAAGTTCGCATTTGCCGAAACGTCCGGACCGTTACGAAGGGTCTTGGAGCAGCTCGTACAAGTGCTAAAGTTGATGTAGCTGGTCTGCCACGAAGGGATGGCAATGCTATCCGGCGAAATCCCGCCGCCGGAATCAGACCAGGCAGTTTCCGACGACCAGGCGCCACCGGCGCTGGCGGTAGTCAGGTCCGTTCCACCAACCGACACGACATAAGCTGCGTCTGCCGGCCAGGCTTCATTGCTCGATGACCAGGTGCTGCTGTCGCCGGAGGCGGCGAAGAAGTTCTGGCCTTGCGCCGCCATCGTTTCCCAGTACCCATCGAGCGTGCTGGGATCTGCCGGAGTCCATCCCCACGAGCAGCCGATCTGCTTGGATAATGGAGCGTCCGTTGTGACCGTCATGGCGCTGATGATGGCGGAATCGGTAGATCCCACGTACATATAGAGCATGGTCATGCCCGGAGCCATGCCCATTGCCTGAGTCATATCCAAAGTTTGTTCGGTATCGTCGCAGCCGCTCTTATCAACGCAGCTTGTGCTGGTTCCGTCGGTTGAGATGATGGTGGGGGTGAAAGGTTCTGTCTGGCCGGCGTTCTTGTAGTACGTGGTCAGGTCGGCCAAGTCGGTACCGTAATACTCAAACAGGCCGACGTTCTGGCCGGTGCCGGTAAGGGCGGTGCCACCATAATAGGCCGCGCGCATGTCGCTGCCGCAGAAAGAGGCGGATGGGCAGGAGCCGGTGGTGGCGTTGGACTTAATCGTCAGACTCTGAGGTTTGCGCTTGTACATCGGGTGCGGCTTTGAATAGTTGTCCAGGCCGGAGATGTGCAGCAACTGGAAGGGCAGGTTTACCGAGGGTTCCCGGTCGGGACCGTAAAAAGTGCGGTCTTCCGTGGGATGCTGGTAAACGCCCATCGTGATGTTGAAAGCTTTCTCAATGCTGGCAACCGAGCCCGCGAGACGCAGATCACGGGCACCGCGGGTGCCGCTCACGATCTGGAAGCCGCTCGCTTTCGCGAAGGCAACCAGGGCGTCCCAATCTTCCTGGCTGGGGCCGAATCTTGCCAGAACATCGTCCGGAGTAAGGAACTTGTGATAGTTGAAGCTGGTACGATCGTTGACCTGTTCAATGAAATTCTGCAACTCCGCCTCGTGGCGCAGCGGAAGAACGATATCAAAGTGCATGATTTGGGTTGCGGGGAGCCGGCCAACCGACTTTGCTTCCCCGGAGGCGATTACTGGACGGACATGGCGCGTCAACAGGGTCTGTGGCTGCGCCTGGCAAACGGTGTTAAAGACCGACACAATCGCGACGACTGTGAGCATATATAGGCTTAATCTTCGAATCACGATTTCTCCTTTGGATCATGGATGAAGCAGGTCTAGAGTCAGGCATACAGGGAGAATACAGCCTCCTGATGCACGCTTACGTGGACAGCCAACAAACATAGGTCTCACCGGGTAAGGAAAACCCCGGCACGTCTACAAAAACTTGAGGATGCCGCGATTGTCGTCCCAAAACAGCGAATTGTCAAGATAAATCGGCATTCTGGCGGGAGCTGCGTAGTTCGCTCTACGTTGCGGACACCCTCACTATCCGATCAATTGACAGGCTGGCCAACCCTCCGGCCAACCCAAATCAACCCAGCAGCCTAACACCCTTTGCGCATTTTGCCTAGAATATAATTTGACAAAATCAGATTGCCTCAGAAGTAATCCCTCTCTATCCGACCCTCTTACCTCACTCTTCCAGGTAACACACGGCAATAAGTAGGGTAGGCCGTGAAAACAACGGATCAGTCCGCTCCACACGCACCCCTAATATTCGTTTGCGAAGTCCGCGTCCGCGCAAATGGCACACGCAGGCAAGGCGCTTCAGGTATCTCCCGGCAAATCATCAGCAACCCACATTACATGGAATGTGGTCGATTATACCTGAGAAACGGATCGGCCCAGGCACGTGACTGGGACTTTATTCTTGACGGGCATGGTCATGAGGGAGGACGGGCCGAGGGATGGCAGCAGTTATTCGAACTTCTTTGTCCCGGGTGCAACGGGAACTCGGCCGCGTGTGATCTCCGCGAGCGGCTAAAGTGAAGACCACAAGAGGCGCTCTGCTGAGGAAGCCCCAGAGGCCGCTCGCAAAGCCGGGGTCCAGCAAGCACAGCAGCAAGCCGAGGCGGCGGTCAAGGGCACGGGGGGATGAAAACACCTCTTCCCCTGCCGTTCTTGCCCGGGGCGAATGAAAGGAAGCGAAAGTCTATCAGGGTTTCACTGCAAGTGCGCGTATTCGAGCTGTGCTTTCTTCAAGACAGGAAGTTCGGGGTCGGCGTCCTTCCAGAGGGCGAAGAACTTGTCATATTCTCCCCGGCTCTCGGAGTTGCGGTTCTGGAGAGCGCGGGCGCGGGCCAGGCCAAGTTGCGCTAGAGGGTACATCCAGTTGACCGGATCGATTCCGGGATTGTCGAGTATCTTCTGGTACTCGGACGCCGCCTTTTTGGGTTGATTGGCCTGGAGATAAGCTTGGCCGCGCACGAATTGTACCCGGAAGTCGGCCATTTCATAGGGAGCAGCAGATTCGAGGGCCGCAATGGCATCCTGAGGCGCTCCGTGCTGCAGGGCCAACGCTGCGCGCACCAACGGCACATAGTGATAAGCCATCAGCGTGTCGTGAGTTCCGCTCATGTGAGCGTCAAGGAAGGACTGCGCAGGAGCATCCCCCATCATTGCAGACAAAAAGGCAAAGTCCGGCGAGTCTGGGTCAGGTTTATGGAGGCGGCCCAGCGTGGCACGGGAAACGTCGGGAAAGCCAAAGTGGAATTCCATGGACGCGCGATCCAGCAAGACGCCATCGGCAACTTCGGGCAGATTGTCGCGCTCCGCGATTTCATAAGATTTGCGAAAGAGGTCCTCGGCCTCCCCATACTTTCCGAGCGACGCCTCCGCAAACGCCCAATCGTACACGAAATACCAGTCGTCTCCGTGATCCTGGCCCCACTTGATTTCCCGGGAGAGCGCTTTCTGGTCATGTTCGGCAAAAGCAACTTCAAACAAGAGCGCATGCAGGCTGGCCGAGTCTTTTCCTCTTTGCACGGCCCGTTGCGCGGTAGCCTTGGCCTCGGCAAAGCGATTGGCGCGCTTATAGGCGCGGGTAAGAACGTTATAAATGATGTTCCCGCCCCGGCTGGGTTCAAGTTCGAGCGCTCGCACCCCGGCTGGAATCGCTTCGGCGTAGCGCCCGAGTTGCGTCCAGTCATTGGCGATATTCACCCAGGGAACCCACTCGCGCGGATAAGTCGCCGCCCACTGCTGATAAGCATTGATGGCTTGCGCCAGATCCTTTTGACTGAGGTCATAGTAGTGCGCTCGCAGGATGAATTTCTCGCGTTCACTTACGCTACCGCTCAGGTCGAAGGCTCTCTGGAAGTACTGTGCCGCCAGCTTATACTCGTCGAGATTGTAGTAATCAATCGCCAAAGCCCCATACGCCATCGCGAACTGCGGGTCAAGTGCCACGGCCTTCTGGAAGAAAGGCAGAGCTTCGCTTCCCCCTTTCCCTTGAGCAATCAGGTCTTGGCCTAGCGAATAAGCTTTCAGTGCCTCGAGAGAGGTAGTCGTGGCCTGCAGAATCGGCACCTGAAAACTCCCCCGGGACTTTGCCGATTCGCCCAGGCCTCTCCGGATACGATCGGCGGCCACGTCCAGGGCGCCCAGCACCTTTTCCTTGGCGGCGATCTGCTCCATGGCCGCTATTAGCTGTTTGCCGGAATTGCAATCCGTCGCCTCCAGGGTCAGGAGATAGCTGCTGCCTACGCTGGCGATGCCCCCGCTGAGGACTACCTGCCGGTTACTGCGAACGCACAATTCTGTGGCCACGTTCACACCAAGGGGAGTATCCCCTTTCTGACCCATCATTTGCAGCGTTCCTACGGTCTCGCGCTCGCTCATCACGTCCAGGAACGGAGACTGCTCCAAACTGATCTCCAATGCGCGTTTGAGGGTGTTATCAAAGGTGGCGTCTCCAGTCGTATTGGTGAAGTCAGCCACCACAATCTTGTAAAATTCGGCCGGCGCCGCGGGCCGCAACCACCTCCACCCCGCCCAGACTGCCGCGGCGAGCACCGCAACGGCAGCCAGAGCGTAATACGGCCAGACCCGGCGCGAGGCTGGCATCGCCTTTCCGTCGACGGGTGCCGGCAACGACTCTTCGTTCAGCTCTGGGGCGCCTTCGCGCGCCCCGCGAACCAGCGCGTCTTCAGCTTTCGCGGGCATTGGGTCGGGAGCTCGATTGTCCAGGGCCTGCATCTCCGGAAGCAAATCGACTGGGCTTTCCGTCCGCACTTGCGCCGCGAATTGATAGCCACGGCCGGGAACGGTGACGATGTCGCTTGCTCGCTCTCCCAGCGCTTTCCGAAGCCCGGAGATGTGCTGCGCCAGGTTGCCCTCTTCCACGAACGAATCTGGCCAAATGGCCTTGAGCAATTCATCTTTGGTCACCACCCGCCCGGGATTGGTTACCAGATAGGTAAGAACGTCAAAGGCCTTCGGGGAGATGGAAATAGATTCGCCGTTGCGCGCAAATGTCCGTCTGCCGAGGTCGATTACAAACTCGTCAAAGCGATACAACTGGCTGACAGCTAAGGGCATGACAGGCCTTCATAATTCTTCAGAAGAATTCATAACGCCTTCAAGACTTCAAATCGCCATTTGTGCGTTCATCGAGCAAGGCACGGGCAGTATATCACCTTGGGGTGTTCATTTCGTGACCGGATGCAGAGCCCTGGCCCAACCCATGAATTGACGATAAGACGATAAAAGGAGATATCCATGAACAGCTACCCTCGACTGTTTTCTCTTGCCGCTTCGTTGGTCGGCATTCCCCATCACCGGGCTGGCAGCGGGAGCCCCTGGAGCTGTTCGCGCCGCTCCTTCCCCCCAGCGAGGTCGGGTCGGGAATTCACTCCAGAGAATTTGTATTCAGAATTAAAGGATGGGACCCCCATGTCATACCTCGCGCTGCGCCGCTCCGTGTCTGTTTTAGTTTGCAGTTTAACCTTCGCCACCTGCGCGCTGCTGCTGGTGGCCGCGCTTTCGTCCCCTGCGTCCGCGCAAACCGTCACCCTGCGACTTCCCGTGGGACCAGCGGTTCTCGGCCCGCCTCCGCGGGAAGTGCGGAACGGGACTGCCAAGCTGACAGGGCATTTCAATCCCGAGCAAATGCTCCGGCTGGTCATTGCATTGAAGCCTCCCCACATGGCGGAAGAAGAGCAGTTCCTGAGCGAACTGCGGGACCCGAGGTCGCCGCAATTCCGGAAGTTTCTTACCAAAGATGAGTGGAACGCCCGCTACTCGCCTTCTGAACAGGATGAAAAGGCCGTGCTGGACTGGGCGACCAGCCAGGGACTGACGATCACGTACCGCTACCCCAACCGCCTCATGGTGCATTTTGAAGCCCCGGCCGCTACTATTGAAAAGGCGTTCAAGGTCACGCTCAACGGCTATGAACTCCCCGATGGCTACTCCTACTTTGCCAACGATCGCGCAGCGGTGATTCCCGCGAATTTGAGCAACGTGGTTCAGTGGGTGGGGGGCCTCAACAACTTCTACCGCATGCACCCAGCGTCGTTCAGCGGAAAGCGGCCTCCTCCACCCGTATATCTGCCCGGACCAGTGTTCGGCAAGGGCTTAACCGTGCGTTCCAATGGCGACGGGAGCAAGCTACCGCCATCGCGAACGAATGGCGCGCCGGGCCCTCGCCTTACCAACAACTTTTACGATCCCACGGACCTCTACAGCTCTCAGATGTACAACTACGGCGCCCTCCAGAATCTGGGCCACTGTTGCAACCCGTCTGGGAATGCCGGAGGGTCGCCGCCGGTATCATCCATTGCGATTGCCACGTTCGGCGAGTTCGCCGTCAGCGACATTGAGGGATTCCTGGCTCAGTATCCTTATTTGTCCTCAAACATAGAATCGAT
>JBEKOS010000235.1:0-6900 GCA_049521535.1 Terriglobales bacterium
GTTTCAGCCTGGCTGGTCGGTTGTGTTCAACGCTTCGACGGGCATCAATCCGCAGTCCGGCCTGCTCGCCAACGCGTCGGCCACCCAGACCGTCAACAATGGCCTTCCCAGAGAGAGCTATTCATACGCCATCGACGGCGCGCGCGCGGGCCAACCCTTCAACGACGAATTCTATGGCGGCATATCGTCCACGCAATTCGGCACGCTGACCTTCGGTCGTCAGCGCGCTCTGGGCACCGATGCGATGCTCATTTACGATCCGGCCGGCGGCAGCTACGCCTTTTCATACATCGGGTATAACGGCACCATGGCCGGCGGCGGTGACACCGAGGACACCCGTTGGGACGACGCCGTGAAGTATCGCCTCAGCTATGGCCCGGTCCATTTCGGAGCGATGTATAAATTCGCCAATGGTTCCGGCGGTTGCTACTCGGACTCCTCATCCTGGACTGCCGCCAACTGTACAGCGCAATCTGCGCATAACAACGCCTATGGATTCGACCTCGGCGGAAACTACAGCAAGTTCTCCGTTGACTTCGTCTTCCAGCATTACAACCAGGCGATCAGCGTATTGAACCCCTTGCTGGGGCCGCAGAGTCCGACGGCGCCGTACCAGTCGACCACCAACAGCATCAATACCAACCCCATCAACGGGGCCAATCTGATCGACCCGAACAACACCGTGTACGGCATTGTGACCGACAACAACGCCTTTATGATCGCTGCCAAGTATGTGTGGGACCCGTTCAAGTTTTTCGCCGGATACGAATACATCTGGCAGAATAACCCCTCGAACCCGTTGGGCGTTGGCGCCACAGACCAGGGCGGTTATGTCTTGAGCGGGGTCGAAGACAACAATCTTGATTCGGAAAAGATTCTGCAGGTCTGGTGGACGGGCGCGAAGTACACCTACCGCAGTAAAACTGACTTCACTTTGTCCTGGTATCAGCAGCGGCAGAATGACTTCCGTGTTCCGCCGGCATGTTCGCCCGAAGCCGGTTTCCGCAGTTCCTGCGCGGGCACCCTCAACGAGGGGTCGTTTTACGCGGATCATCACTTCACCAAGCGATTCGACGGCTTTGCGGGAGTTGCGTATTCCTGGGTGACCGGCGGTCTGGCCATTGCCATACCTCATAAGCCCGGCGTCCCCTATTTCAGCAACAACAACGTTGCTCCGACAATCGGCGGCCGGTTCACCTTCTGATCGTTTTCATGTTGGGCTCGTTCGAGAGCCCAACATGGGTTGTGGCTTGGCTACTTGTCCGATCCGCGTGCAACGCGCTGTGCAAGCTATAATTACGCTCACGCATGGCTCTTGCTTCTGGCACCAAACTTGGCCCTTATGAAATTCAGTCGGCGCTGGGCGCTGGCGGCATGGGTGAAGTCTACCGGGCCCGCGACACCCGGCTGGAGCGCGATGTCGCGGTGAAGATTTTCCCGGAATCGTTCGCCGGAGACCGTGAGCGGCTGCGCCGCTTTGAGCAGGAAGCGCGGGCCGTTGCAGCGCTCAATCATCCCAACATTCTCGCCATCCACGACATCGGGGAGCAAGGTGGCGCGCCCTACCTTGTCTCCGAGCTCCTGGAGGGCGAAAGCCTGCGGGAGGTGCTCGACCGGGGAGCTTTGCCCGTGCGCAAGGCGGTCGAATATGGAGTGCAGATCGCGCACGGGCTGGCCGCGGCGCATGAAAAGGGGATCGTCCACCGGGACCTGAAGCCGGAAAACGTATTCGTCACAAGCGGTGGACGCGTCAAGGTACTCGACTTCGGCCTCGCCAAGCTGGTTGATTCGCAAGAATCCAATTCCGGCCAGGCGACTCTCACCTCGGCGGGCACCATACCCGGCATGATCATGGGGACCATCGGCTACATGTCACCCGAGCAAGTGCGCGGGCAACCGGCCGATCATCGCTCTGACATCTTCAGCTTTGGCGCGCTTCTCTACGAAATGATCTCCGGCCATCGGGCTTTCGAGGGCGATTCGAGCGTCGAAACCATGAATGGCATCCTCAAAGCTGAGCCGCCGGAGTTCGCCACCACTGGACTGCCGGTGAGCCCGGAACTCGAAAGGATCGCGCGCCGTTGTCTTGAGAAGTCGCCCGCGCGCCGGTTCCAGTCGGCGAGCGACCTTGCCTTCGCGCTGGAAGCCACCACCCACTCGAGCGGAGCCTTGGCTCCGCCGGCTGCGGCCAAGCCCGCTCTCGGTCGTGTAGTTGCCATGACGGTTGCGGCCATCGCGGCAGCCGTTTTGCTGGCATGGTGGATTCGGTCGCGCCCGGCTCACGAGCCATCGGCCGAGGTCAGGTTCACGCAATTTTCCTTTCGCTCGGGGACTATTTTCAGCGCAAGGTTTTCACCCGATGGAGGAATGATTGTCTACACGGCCGCGTTCGATGGGCAACCGCTGGATCTTTACTCCGTGCGGCGAGAGTATCCGGAATCGCAGCCGGTCGGAATTACGGGCGCGAGGCTGCTTGCCATCTCCCACCAGGGCCAGATGGCGCTGCTGCTTCAAGCCGCACCTTATGCTCATTTGACATCGGAAGGAACCCTGGCAACGGCTCCCATCGGGGGCACTCCCCGTGAACTGGCCGAGCATGTCACCTCGGCGGATTGGTCCGCGGATGGCGCCCGCCTGGCGGTGATCCGCCATGCGAACGATAAGTTTCGGCTGGAGTATCCGCTCGGCAAACTTCTCTACGAAACCTCGAATTGGATCGACCAGGTACGTGTTTCGTCCGACGGTACGCATCTCGCATTCTTGCAGCATCCTCCGGGATCCGACGATCGCGGCGACGTGATCGTCTCCGATCTCTCCGGCTCGCTCCGCCGAGTTGCGACCGGATGGGAAGCCCTGGAAGGACTGGCCTGGGTCCCCTCGGGCAGGGAAGTCTGGTTTTCGGCGGCGCGCTCAGGATCCGACCTTGCCATTCGTTCTGTCGCCCTGGATGGAGCGGAGCGGATCGTGAGTGCTCAGGCTGGAAGCGCCAGAATTCAGGACATCTCCGCAACCGGGGAGGTGCTTCTTTCGCGAGATGAGACGTCGACGAAAGTCGAGTTGGTTTTACCCGGTTCGCCTTCCCGGGACGTCTCGTGGTTGAATTATTCGTGGGGTCCCATGGTAAGCCGGGATGGCAGCCGGGTGGCGCTCAGCGACCAATCGGATTTCGGTGGCAACACTTATTCGGTATACATTCGCAAGACGAATGGTTCGGCCCCGGTACGTCTGGGCCCCGGCAGGGTCGAGGACATATCGAGGAATAACGCCTGGGTTCTGGCTCTTGACCTCGAGGGCGGGGGCGCGCTTTTTCCGGTTGGTCCGGGCGAGACGCGCACGCTCCGCTGGAATGACTTGCAGGTGATGCGCGCGGGCTTCCTGCCCGATTCGCAGCGAATTTTGTTGTTGGCAACCCGCGCTGGATCCACACGCTTCTACCTGACGGACACCAACGCCAGCCCACCGCGACCGTTAAGCGGGGACGCTTCCCTGCCTCCCTCTAATGCTGTGCCGGTGTCTCCCGATGGCCGTTTCTTTGCTTATCAGACCGGGGGAGAGTGGGTCATACAGTCGATTGAAACGGGTGCGTTGCAGCCCCTATCCGGCATTGAACCGGGAGAATATCTCGCGCGCTGGAGCGCGGACGGCAAATTTGTCTTCGTGGTGCACCCGGGCGACAACGAACTGACTCTTTATCGTCTTGCTATGGATTCCAACCGTCGCGAGTTGTTGCAGAAGGTGCGCCCCGCCGTCCAAGTGGGACTCTCAGACATGCGCAATGGATATTTCGGCTTCGATGTGGATGCGGCTAGTAAAGCCATTGCGCTCAGTTACGAAACCAGCGTCGGCGCACTCTATGTCGCACGAGGAATCAAGTAACGGCGAGACCATTTTCATGCGCTATTGCCCGGCATGATGAGACAACCACTTATTTCCCTTATTTGTAGCCCATGGTAAACTGTTCGGAATCATGCCGCAGTTCGTGATCGAACGCGAGATTCGGGGGGCTGGATCGCTATCCGACAGCCAGCTCCGAGAGATATCCCTGCGCTCTTTGGAGACGTTGGAGGGCATGGGCCCGCAGATTCAGTGGCTCCACAGTTACGTGACTGAGGATAAGGTCTATTGCGTGTACCTGGCACCCGACGAGAACAGCATACGTGAGCACGCTCGTCGCACAGGCATTCCAGCGGATCGAGTGTCAGCGGTGCGCCGGCTTATTGACCCTGTCAACCTGAAATAGCCGGCCGAAGCTCGTGCAGCGAGTATTGAATGGCGCTCTCGATGCTCATCGCGGATCCCTCTGTCCAGGCGCTTTTCCCTTCATTCTCGCCGAGTGATGCCCAGGCAGACGACAGGTGCAGGTCAAGCTTGGATTGCTCAGCCTGAGGCAGCGGAGCACTAATCAGCCGCCGCAGGTGCGTGGCTGCCGCTGCCAGCTTCAGCGCGTGTGTAGCCTGGCCCCGGGCACTCGCCAGACACGCGAAACCTTCCAGTGCACGTGCCACGCCGCGCTTGTGTCCCAACTCCGAGAACACCTCAAGAGCCTCACGGTGCGCAGCATGTGCCTCCTCATAATCTCTCTGTTCGCAGTAAACGTAGCCCAAATCTGCGAGGGAGCGAGCGGAGCCCCAGCGGTCCCCGACTGTGCGAAAGGCTTTGAGCGCGTGTTCGTAGCAATCGCGAGCGATGCCCAGGTCACCCTGTTCCCGCGCCATATCGCCCTGCTGATTGATCGACCAGGCGGCCCCGGTCGGGTCTCCGACCTCCTGAAAAATGTTCGTAGCCTCGCGCAACGCCATCTGAGCACGGGAATAGTCGCCCCGGACCTTGGCGACATTCGCCAGATTATGCAGGCAGCGTGCAGCGGCCAACCGATCCGGCAGCTCGCGCCAGCAAGTCAAGCTCCGCTCAAAATTGGTTTGTGCTGCGGGATAATCGCCGCGATCTCTTGCTGAAACACCTAGAGCATTCAAAGAGGTGGCTATTCCCCAGCGGTCATCCAATTGTTCATATAGAGAAAGACTCTGTTCCAGGAACCTCTCGGCAGCCGGGAAGTCACATTGGGCCGTCGATAAGGCGCCAAGAAAGATACCCACTTTGGCGCGCTCATTTGCATATCCCGAACCGGCAAGGCGCAAGATGACCTCGAGGCGCGCCCGGCCCTCGATCAGGCGTTCCCGCATATCCCAGAATCGGAACAGAGCCATGCAGAGGCGCAGTCCCCAGTCGAGCTCCTGGTTGCCGACAAGCCAGTCGAGAGCAGAACGAAAATTATCGATTTCGAGGTCGCATCGAGCCAGCCAACGGTCCCTTTCGGCCGGGCTGAGCTCCGGATTGCCCTCCTCTGCGAGCACCAAGCAGAAAGCTGCGTGCGCGCGTCTCGTTGCGGCTTCTTCGCCGCTCGATACCAGCCGTTCGAGGGCGTATTCACGAATGGTTTCCAACACCGTAAAACGCACTTCCGATTCGAGCGGGTCCGCACGCTGGAGCAGATTCTTATCCACCAATGAGGAAACACCGTCGAACAAATCGATGCCCAGATCTCGGCCGGTATTGCAGATGGCCTCCGCGGCCTCCAACGTGCAACCGCCGATAAATACCGCAAAACGACGGAAAAGTTTCTGCTCAGACTCATTCAAGAGGCCGTGGCTCCAGTCGATTGTGTTGCGCAGGGTTTGTTGTCTTTCCGGCAAGTCGAGCGCGCCGCCCGTCAGCAGTTGAAGACGACTTTGGAGCCGATCCAGGATGGCGTTGGGTGACAGCAGCTTCGTTCGGGCTGCCGCCAACTCGATGGCCAACGGCAGCCCATCCAGGCGCGAACAGATTTCCCGAATCGCGGGCGAGTTTTCGCCCGTCACGGTAAAGTTGGGGCGAACCGCGGTAGCCCGCTGCACAAAAAGCCGGACGGCTGAATCCTGTTCCAGGGGCGCCACCGGAAATTCCTGCTCCCCGTATATGCGAAGACACTCGCGGCTGGTGACCAGAACTTTGAGAGTTGGGCAAGCCGCCAGTACTTCAGCTACCACAGTCGCAGCGGGCAACACCTGCTCAAAGTTATCGAGTACGAACAAGAATGGCCCTGAATCCTGTAGCCCATCACTAATGACTTGGGGGATTGTGCGATTGGCAACCTGCTTGATATCAAGCGATTTGGCGAGCGCTATCGCAACCAAATCCGGTTGTGTGATGGACGCCAGCCCAACAAATTGAACTCCGCCTGTGAAATGGGGGGCACTCTGCGCTGCAACGGCGATGGCCAACCTGGTTTTGCCCGCGCCTCCGGCGCCGGTAAGGCTTACCAGCCGAACATTTGGTCTAAGCAAGAACTCGGCGGCCGCCGCCACCTCCCGTTCTCGGCCGATGAGCGAAGTGCGGGGTGTTGGAAGGTCGACGAGGCTTCTGCGACGCTTGCCAATGCCAGATTTCCTTCCTGCTTTCGAGTGGAGAAGATCACCGTCATAAGAGGGAGCGGTGTTTGGTGTGGACCGGGTGATCTCGGCGGTGAATATGTATCCCCTGCGCGGCACGGTCTTGAGCAACTGCTGTTCCCGATCATCGAGAGCGCGCCGCAATTCGACCGTACACTGTACCAGCGAATCGTCGGTAACGAAGCTATCGGGCCAGACTGCCTGCATCAGCTCCTGCTTTCCGATCAGGCGGCCGGGGTTCGCCACCAGGTATCTGAGGGTCTCATAGACCTTGGGGCGAAGCTTGATCTCCTCTCCCGCCCTGAGAACACAGCCCCTTGCCACGTCGAGTGTGAACTCGCCGAAGTGGTACGTTGAGGAGATCGTCTCCAAGAGTCTCATGCTCCCGTAAAGGCCAAAACTTCCTGATTCTTTTGGCGTTTCTTCGGCGTTGCTTCGTTACGCCGCTTCCCCACGCTTGCTAATTTAACAG
>JBEKOS010000236.1:0-7797 GCA_049521535.1 Terriglobales bacterium
TAAGCCGATCACTATCGCAATACCCATTAGCAGGGCTCGGGGAAGGTTCCGGCGCGGATCCCGAATCTCGCCGGCCACAAAGTTGCAGGTTTGCCAGCCGCCAAATGCAAAGAGTACCGGAAGCATGGCGCCAAGGAAGCCGGAAATCGTGTCGTGCGAAGTCGATGCGGTCCCGAAATCCGCCGGCACGACTCGCAGACCGCGGACCAGGAACACCCCAGCCAGGATTAGCGCCGAAATAGCGAGGATCCGTAGCACGGTCAGCCCGCTCTGCACCCGTGCGCCCGGGCGCACGCCAAGCAGGTTCACCACCGTGAGCACCGCCAGAGCAAGAACAGCCACGCTCCAGCCCGGCAGCGGCCAATGGGTGATCTCCAGAAAGTATTGCGCGAACGTAAGCGCCACCGCCGCCATTCCGCCGGTCTGAATTACGAGCAGAAGGCACCATCCATAAACAAATCCAACGAGCGGATGGTAGGCCTCCCTGAGATAAACGTATTGGCCACCTGCTTTCGGCATCCGAGAGGCCAATTCCGCATAAATGAAGGCTCCGAGCAGTGCAATCGCACCACCGGCGATCCAGGCGCCCAGGATCAGCGCAGGCGTATGTACGCGGCGCGCCACCACGTAAGGATTCATAAAGATACCGACGCCAATAATTCCGCCTACTACCACCATGGTGGCATCAAAGATGCCAATTTTCGTGCCTGGGACAGAGAGGCGTGAACCACCGGCCACCAATGAGGAACTCATGTCTGCTGGCTTTGACACGGGCATTGTCAGGCAACTTTAACAGAAACGAGCCGGGGCCCGAGAAGAGAAAACTGAGGGATGAGCGCTTAAGGCTTGGCGGGTTCGCTTCCGGCGTGCGGCGTCAACCTGCGGAGGAGAAACTCCTCGAAGATGTTGCCGGCGGCGGTTCCGGCGATGCCGATGGCGGCACTCTCGAATGTCAATCCAACTCCATTTCGATCTGCCGCTGGATAGTAGAGATTGGAGATGCCTCCGGCGGCCAGATTCCCCAGGATGTTGGAGTAGTTTGCCTGCCATCAGGATGGCATTACTGATGACCGTGCTGGTGAAAAACGTGGCATAGGCTGCACCAAATCGTTTGGCATAACCCTCGGCGCCCTGGCCGTATCCGGGGAATTCATTGGTGGCCTGTTGAATTCCTGCGATGACTCCATTCAATCCGAAGGACACCGGGTCCAGAACGAATTTCCACGTCAGCTCGAATTTCTGTTTTGCGACCAATGGCTCGGCGTTGGGGACGTAGGTGACATAGTAGTTGGGAAAGACACCAAGGACACGCTGTTTTTCCTGTACCTGAATCTGTTCCTGGGCAATCTCGGTTCGCGACAATCCGACCTGCACTTCGGTGTTGACGGTGGCTATCTCCAGCGTAATCTGCGGCACGCTGACAACTCCTCCGGGAGGCAGCACGCCGGATAACGTTTGCGGCGCAAAGCCGGATGCCGTAATCGACAGTTGGAAGGGCCCGGGCATGCTGCTGGATAAGACGAAGTGCCCGTCCTCACCGGTTGCCGTTTGCCCTAGTACTGCCTGTTGATCCGCGGAATGGTCGTCGCGAATGAGCGCAACCCGCGCGCCGGCGACGGCGGCGCCGGTTGGATCAATGACGATGCCGGTGATGCTTCCGCGCTCCTGATTCTGCGGCACCTGGACTGGCGTCAATACTCCGATTGCCAAAGTGTTCGATCCGGTGTCTTCTTTCACCCCCACCGAGGCGCTTTCCTGGGCCTGAACGCAAACCGAATAGCCACAGAGGATGAGAACTGCGACGAATTTGATGATGTCTGCAGCGGCTCGACACGGAGCTTGCTTCGCAATTAGGTTCCAGACACGGACTCTATCTTTCGCAGCGACAATAGCCCGACAATCTAATGGTTCGGTTCGCCACGGCCGCAGCTTTGTCCCGACTGGAATCGCCTGATAAAACATGCTCTAGAACCAGATGACCAGAGCCCTGATAAGTGTCCTGCAATTGCTTGTTTCGACGAGTACTTCGCTCGATTCGATAACGGAGATTAGCGGACCCCTGCCTGGCAACTTTGATTCTACTGCTCCTAAGTTGGCTGCACATCTTGTGGACCATCGATTCGCAATAATTGCCGGAGGACCTTACCAGTGCGCATCCGGGGACAAGACGAAACTTCCGCGCGGCCGGGTCCTGACTTCCGGCTTTCAACTCCTGTATTCTGAATTCTTATGTCCGCGCCGAAATCCAACTTCGTTAGAGCCTGCCGATGCCGGCCGGTGGACCCCACGCCCGTCTGGTTTATGCGCCAGGCTGGCCGATATATGCCTGAATACCGCGAAGTGCGCAAGCATCATTCGTTGGTGGAAATCTGCAAGACCCCCCAACTTGCTGCGGAAGTCACCATCACCGCTGCGGAGGCGCTCGGCGTGGATGCCGCCATCATTTTTGCCGACCTGCTGCTGCCCCTGGAAGTAATGGGCTTGGAATTTCGGTTCGAGGCTGGCGAAGGTCCGGTCATTGAAAAACCATTGCGCAATGCGCCGGATATTGAAGCTCTGGAAACCAGCCACACTGCCGATTTGGGCTATGTGGGAGAGTCCATCAAACTGGTGGTGAAGCACTTCGGCGAGGACCTTCCGGTGATTGGCTTCTGTGGTGCTCCCTTCACGCTGGCCAGCTACATGATAGAGGGCGGTGGATCGCGCCACTACATTGAAACCAAGAAGTTGATGTACCGCTCGCCAGCAGCCTGGGACCAGCTCATGACCAAGCTGGTCAGCGTATTGTCGGAATTCGCCGCAACACAGGTCGAAGCTGGTGCGGACGTCATTCAGATCTTCGATAGCTGGGCCGGCTGCCTAAGCGTCGAAGACTATGCGCACTATGTTTTGCCACGCACGCAACAGTTGGTCCAGACGGTAAGCAGGTCGGGCGTGCCGGTCATTTATTTCGGGACGGAAACTTCCACACTTCTGCCTCTGATGAAAAAGACCGGCGCCGAGGTAATCGGCTTGGACTGGCGCATCCCGCTGGATGACGGCTGGGAGGCATTAGGCGATACCGGTGCGGTGCAAGGCAACTTGGATCCAGTTCTGTTATTCGCCGATTGGGAAACGTTGCGTGCTCGTGCGGAAGACGTCCTACGGCGGGCGGCGGGACGCCCGGGTCATATTTTTAATCTCGGTCACGGCATTCTTCCGCATACACCTGTGGAAAACGTAAAAGCGCTGGTCCAGTTCATTCACGAAGTCTCCGCCAGCAGCAGCCCGGCAAAGATTGACTGGTTTGGCGAAAGATAGAGTGCAATGTGTGATTTGGTAATTAGTAATCTGTAATCTCAGGAACTCTGAAGATACTACTCGAGTCCCCTACTCTTGGAAGTTACAAATTACAAATTGCCAGTTGCCAATCGAAACTCGGTCTTGTTACTGGCGCACGGCACTCCCGATACTCCTGCGGATGTTCCCGCCTTTTTGCTGTCAGTAACCGGCGGCCGTCCGTTGCCCGAAATGGTCGTCGAAGAGGTCAAGCACCGATACGGCCTGATCGGACGCTCCCCGTTGCGCGACTACACCGAGAGACAGGCTGCCGCAGTTCAGCACACACTGGGAATTCCCGTGTATTTTGCGATGCGCAATTGGACTCCATTTGTACGCGACGTGGTAGCGCAAATGCTAACGGATGGCATTGGCCACATCGCGGCCATTTGCCTTGCTCCGCAGAATTCGCGCACCAGCGTAGGTCTCTATCGACAGGCGCTACTCGAAGCCCAGTCGCAAAAGCAAGGTGAGGGTGCAATGGATGACACGACTGGCGACCGTCAATTGACCACTACTTTCGTCGACAGTTGGCACGATCATCCTCTGCTGATCAAAGCCTTCGCGGAAAAATTGGACCAAGGGTGGCCTCAGGCTTGCGCTGCGGCTGGATGCCAGTTGCCGGTGATTTTTACGGCGCATAGCGTTCCATCCCGCACTGTGCAAGATGGGGATCCTTACGAGCAACAAGCGCGCCATACCGCAGAACTCATTGCTGGGACCTGCAGCCTTCCGGAAGGAAATTGGCGGTTTGCTTTCCAGAGCCAAGGAATGAGCGGCGGCCCCTGGCTGGGGCCGACAGTAGAAAACACCATCACCGCGTTGAAGGCCGAAGGTTACCCGGGGGTGTTTATCCAGCCGATTGCCTTCCTCTGTGATCACGTGGAAGTGCTCTATGACGTAGACATTGCCTTTCGAAAGTATGCCGAAGATCTCGGAATGAAGCTCTGGCGCGCGGAATCGCTAAATGACTCGTCGCTATTAACGGCCGCGATCGCAGACATAGCGCGGGGTCAATTGCAAATCGGTAATTTGTGAGTGGCCGGTTGGCCCACGACCTCATCTTGGTGGAAATTACAAATTTCAATTTGCTCAATTACCAATGAAGAAAATTGCCATCATCGGCGGCGGCATAAGCGGCCTCAGCGCGGCCTATCAACTTGACCAGCGCAAGCGCGCAGGTACAGCCGTGGATTATGAACTTTTCGAAGCCGCGCCCCGCCTGGGTGGGGTGCTGGCCTCGGAGCGGGTCGATGGTTGTCTCGTGGAAGCAGGACCGGATTCCTTCCTCACGGAAAAACCATGGGCATCAGAGCTATGCCGCGAACTGGGCTTGCAGGATCAAATCATCGGCTCCAATGACTCGCGACGGAAAACCTATATCCTGGTGCACAATCGCCTGATCGAGATGCCCGACGGGCTGATGTTCATGGTTCCCACCCGAATTGCTCCCATGCTGTTCACGCCCTTATTCTCCTGGTCTACGAAGGTGCGCATGGCGCGGGAGTTCCTGAGCCGTCCTCATACCGTCGCCGGCGACGAGAGTGTCGCTTCGCTGGTGGCAAGGCATTTTGGCGAAGAGACCGTGCAGCGACTCGCCGATCCCCTGCTGTCCGGAGTCTACGGGGGCAGCGCCGCGCAGTTGAGCGCACGCGCCACGCTCGCGCGCTTCGTGGACATGGAAAAAACATATGGCAGCTTGATTCGGGGAATGCTCGCTTCTCGCCGGCGTATGGCCAAACTTGCGGGCAACAAGCCCAAACCACCGCTCTTTTCCGCCTTGCGTAACGGCATGCAGCAACTCCTGGATGCGTTAGTCGGACGTCTGAATTCGCAGTCCTTGAACACCGACACAAAGGTTTCAGGAGTCTCCCGGATAGAAGGCGGATGGGAGATCGTGAGACCGGGAGGAAAGAGTCGCTTTGATGCAGTTGTTCTTGCCACACCGGCACATGTCTCTGGCCAATTTCTGACGAATACCGATCCCTTACTCGCTGAAGAATTGAACGGAATTGTCTACAGCTCGTCGGTCACCGTCACCATGATTTTCGAGGGTGCCGAAGTGCTGGGACGTGACCACGGATTTGGGTTCTTGGTCCCGCGCAGTGAGGAACGAAGAATGCTAGCCTGCACCTTTGTCCACAACAAGTTTCCGCATCGGGTTCCTGAGAACGAAAGCCGTGGCATTGTCCGCTGCTTCCTGGGCGCAGGGGGAGACGAGAAAGCTCTAGACTTGAGCGACACCGAGATCTTGGCCATCCTGCGCCGCGAGTTGTGCGAGATCACAGGCATCAGCGCCGAGCCTCGGGCCGCACGCATATACCGGTGGCGGCGAGCTATGGCTCAACCCTCGCCCGGCCACCTCGACCGCGTAGCGAGACTGGAGGAGCGGTTGAAGCGATTGCCGGGACTGGCTCTGGCAGGAAACTATCTACGTGGTATCGGTGTGCCCGATTGCATCAATAGCGGCCGGAAGGCCGCCGAATCGGTAGCTTAGCGATTACCGATTACAAATGTTTTCATGAATTCTTCCACGCTCTCGACGTAAACATCAGCCAAGTCCACGACCGGTCGGCGTGTTTCAAGCAGATGCTCTGCATCCCTCAAACTCCATCCCAAAGCTCGCATCACTGCCAACGCCATCATGGGGGCGCGGTGCACGCCTGCGGCACAATGGATGAAAAGCTTTCCCCCGGACTCATCCAGGGCTTCCAGAGCAAATTCCACGCCCTGGCGGAATACCTCGGGAGGCTTGGGTTGAAAATCGTCGTCTACCGGATTCCAGAGAACGCGGATTCCGTACGGCTCTGCCAACTCTGTATCGTCAAACTCGACCTGCATGTCGATAATGTGAGTAATACCGGCCTGTGATACTTGGTCCATCCGGTCATCGGACCAAATGCCGCCACCAACTGCCAGCCGTTCGAGAATCCAGGTCATATCCATGAATAAACCAGTCGTCGATCTTCAATTTTCAATCGCCAGTCTCATACTCTCTTTCCTCGTGAAGATGCATTTTCGACTTTACCAGAATCATTCCCTCGCGCGGACGACCGGGCAGGTGCATCGAGGCATTGCTGTGAGATGTTTCGGCAATCATGGTTGTTAGCTCGGTGATATACTTTCCGGTATTGCATTTTCGCTGGCTCGGACGCCAAACTGAGGACAGCCAACTGACGACTTTTCATCAATTACAGGAAAATCTGCGCAAGACGGTCCTACGACGCATTGATAGCGGACGCCTGACCGGCAAGCGCCTCGCCCGCGAAGCCGGCTTTGAGCAGGCACACATTTCCAACTTCCTGAACTGCAAACGCGGCCTCAGTCTGGACGGAATGGATCGAGTATTGGCCGCGCAAGGGATGTCCGTGCTAGATCTGTTCGATGCCGCCGAAATCAGCAAACGCGCCAGTATCCCCCCGCCCGCCGAAGAAGGCTTTGATAACGTTCTGCTGGTCGACGCTGATACCGCCGCCAGCGAGACGATCGTCACCCATCAAATGGTCCGTGACATCTACCGGTTCAAGCGGGCATTTCTGCGGCGACTGAGGCCTGACCTGCAGAACGCTCGCGGCAGTTGGACGAGATTCGTCCTGATTCGCGCCGGGCCGGATGCGATGAGCATGTATCCCCGCATCCTGCCCAATGCTACTGTGCTGCTGGATCGCCACTACAATTCGCTCAAGCCCTACCGCAAGGGCGAGCCGAATCTATATGGGGTTCGCGGGAACGGTCACGTCAGCCTCAGCTATGTTGAACTTTCCGGCAAGAATCTCGTCTTGCGCCCGCACAATCAAGAATTTCCGGTTGAGCTTATTGCAATACGAGATGGCAACTGCGCCGCCGATTACCTCGTGGGCCGCATCTGTTACGTTGGGATTGAGACGTAACATTTGAGACTTCAGATTGAAGGCTTTCAGATTTTCAGGAGCTTTACTTTCCGATGTTATCTAATCTGCAATCTTCAATCTGAAATCTAAACTGCAACCTGGAGGCTTTCATGGCAGAAGACGTAAACCCAACGGCGGCTGGAGCCCGCCGCAATGAAGATATCGCACTCGACCTTATGAAATTTGTCGCAATGGCCACCGGATACGGCAAAGCGGGCGCTCCCGGGGCGGGTTTCCAAGGCGGCGCCGGCGCCAAGCCTGAGGATTATGCGGGTCACTTGCTGGAGCTTTATGCCCGCTGCCTGCACGTGGTGGAGAACAAGAAGTGAAGGGCCAATACCGACCCCAGCGCGCGTGCCGGTTGCGCGCTGAGGCCGACGGGCTGGGTCTTCCAGATAACAAGACCTAGCGGCGCTTCTTACCTGCCGCTTTCTTAGCGGGTTTCTTCGCGGCGGGCTTCTTTTTCGCAGCCTTGGCAGCCGGTTTCCTGGCGGCAGCCTTTTTTGCTGCCGGCTTCTTGGCAGCAGGCTTCTTTGCCGCGGGCTTTTTGGCTGCTGGTTTCTTGGCCGCGGCCGGCTTCTTTTTCGCC
>JBEKOS010000236.1:7813-12657 GCA_049521535.1 Terriglobales bacterium
CTTTTTGGGCAGAGCCTTGACAACTGGAGGGGCAGGCTCAGCCGGGATTGGCATCATGTCAGAAGCAGCCGGACCGGCTTCTTCTTCCTGTTCTTCCTCTTCTTCGTAGTCTTCCTCTTCATCGAGAGGTTCTTCGAAGCCGGATTCGCCGAACTCTTCTTCGTCATCACGTAGGTAGAGGGTCTTATCGTCGAACATTATTTCCTCCTGCTTTCAATTCTTTTACCACAACCAGGGCCCCGCGACACGGCCACTCGTGCGGGTGACGCTAAATTCATGGCGCTATTGCTACCACCGGCGCGGATTATAGCAGAGGCAGAAGTCATAAGTCAGGCCGCGCCTATCGGGCCGCAACTTTCGACCTCTACTGGCGCCAGATTACCCAGCTTACTTGTGATTCCTCCCCAATTATCCCTGAGGTCAGACTTCTCTATACTATTCGCCGGGTTTAATCACGAGCAGATCACCCGCGCGCAGATTTGCGGCCAGCTTCCCATTGTTACGACGCAAGTCCCCAACACTTACGTTGTACTCGTTGGCAATGGAAGCCAAGGTCTCCCCCTTCTTAACCCGATGAACGACCGCATGCGCAGCGGAGGCTTTCTTGCCGGCCGGCTCGGGTTGGATCCTGGTTGACGCAGTGTGCCGAACGCTGGCCGACGAAGACGTATCTTCGGCATGGGTAGACGATTGAGGCCTATGAATGACCAGGGTGCGGCCTACCGTCAAAGTGTTGCCCTTCAACCGATTCCAGCGCCGAAGGCTTTCAACCGGCACCTCAAAGTCATCTGCTACCGTTTGGACGGTGTCGCCTTTCCGCACCTGATATCGTGTAACACTCTTCGAGAACGCCATGCCCTCCCCGTCGCGGCGACTTGGAGCGACGGGAATAATCAACTTGGTTTCGATCCGCAACTGGCTGTCGGTCAGGTCGTTCTCCTTGACGATAACGCTCGCGGGGGTATGGTATTGCAAAGCAATGGACGCAAGTGTGTCACCCGGCAATACCCGATGATACCTCCACAAAGTTCTCTTCTCGGCTGGGATCGCGGCGATTGCCTCCTCATATCGGCGGACCGCTCCAACTGGTAGCCGCAAATCATACGATTCATCTTTGGGCGTGGTGAAACGCAGGAGGCTGGGATTGAGTTCCTGAAGCGTAGAGAGGGGTGCATCCGCGCATTCGGCTACCAGCCGAAGATCCACGGCATAATGTATCGTCAAACCCTCGGACGCCAGTGGAGCTTCTTGAGCGAGGCGCTCTAATCCATACTGGGCCGGATTCTTCGACATAATGGTAATGGCGAGAATGATCGGAACATAGTTGCGGGTCTCAGCGGGCAGAACTCCCCGGCGATATAATTCCCAGTAATCGGCATAGCCGGTGCGTTCGACGGCGTGCTGCACAGTACCAGGTCCGGAATTGTATGCGGCCATGACCAGGTACCAATCCCCAAATTGCCCAAACAAGTCTTTCAGATGGTGCGCGGCGGCGCGGGTGGCCTTGATGGGGTCCTGGCGTTCATCGAACCATCCGTTCCGCCGAAGACCGTATTCTTCCGCACGTCCGGCCATAAATTGCCACATTCCCCGGGCGCCCGCCCGCGACACCGCCAATGGATGAAAACCGGATTCTGCCTGGGCAAGATAAATCAGATCCTGTGGCAAGCCCTCGTCGCGTAAGGTCTTAACAATCATCTCGCGGTAGCGCCCGGAGCGAATATAACCATGCTCCAGAAAAGACCGCCCTCCGCGACTGGAAAAATAGTTTATGTATGAGGCAACGGCATCGTTGAGGGTCAGGGGAAGGTCAGACATGGTCGTTTGAACTTCCTGCTCCGCCTTGGCCTTAATGCTCGGGTCAACGGGATAGGTGATGGAGTTGGCCTCATCGATAGGCGCAGGTTCAGGCTGTTGCCGAGGGAATTGCTCGCTATCCTGCAATGCTGCTAATTCAAACTCGTGAATCCCGTCGACCACCCGGTCGAATTCCCTCTGCAAACGTTCATTGGACTTTACCTCAACTGGACCAGTAAGCAAAAGATCAAAGGCACGATTGAAGTGCTCCCTGGCCGCTTGCAAGTGGTTGGCATTGAATTCGACCCTCCCCTGCTCATATTCCGCTTCGACCGCTGCGAGAGTGGCTTCGACGAGGTCGGGCTTTGAAGGCGAACCGGCCGGTTTTTGCGGGTTCGAGGTTTGCGCCGAAGTTGCCAGGGCCAGCAGCAGTACCGCGCCGAATAGCGCTATCCAGAAATAAGACAAAGAGATTCGCATAGGCCGCGGTACACCCGAATGCTACTATTCAGTAAACAAACGGGTCAAACCTGGAAAAGTTCGGATAGAAGGCTCGGAAATCTCAGATTTGCAACGCCGCCTGCGGAGGGCGACCCTCATTGGCAAACGTCTCGAATCTCAATTCTTAATTCCTAAATTCCCAGCGCTTGCTCCAAATCGGCTATCAGATCGGTAGCGCTCTCAATACCCACAGACAGCCTGATGGTAGCTGGAGATACTCCGAGTTCGTGTAGTCGGTCGTCGCTCAGCCCGGCATGGGAAGAAAGAATCGGATAAGAAACCGTGGACTCCACGCCGCCCAAACTAGTTGCTAGATACCATAGCTGTAAGCGATTGATAAATACTTCCGCCGCAGCGCCTTGTCCATCAGCTATGCCCCGGTGGGCTCCTTTTATGTCGAAGGCGAGCATCATGCCGAAATTGCGCATTTGCCTGCAAACGAGGGCATGCGCCGCGTGGCTGGGCAGGCCGGGGTAGTGAACCTGCTCAACCCTCGCATTTTGGCATAGGAACTCCGCTATCAGTCGCGCATTGTGACACGCCCGTTCGACGCGGATTTCTAGGGTCTTTAGTCCCCGGATGAGCAAGTACGAACAAAGCGGATCAAGACAGCCTCCGGTTAGCTTCATCCGCTCGCGGACTTTCACCATCCATTCGTGGGATCCAGCCACCGCACCGGCGGTGACGTCACTATGCCCTCCCAGATACTTGGTAGCAGAATGCATGACCATATCCGCACCGAGCGCCAGGGGTTTTTGCAGGATTGGGGTGGCAAACGTATTATCTACCAGCACCGCAATATTGCGCTGATGGGCGACAGCAGCCAGACTCGCCAGGTCGGCGCACCGGAGAATTGGATTCGTCGGGGATTCAAGAAAAAGCATGGCTGTGCGAGCGCTGAAGTATCTCTCCACCTGCGACAGGCCGGCGTGGGGAACCAGGCGTGAGGTAATGCCAAACTGCGGCAGTACCTCTTCGAACAGCCGTAAGGTGCCACCGTAAATATCGAGCATTGAAACGATCTCATCTCCAGCTTTGAGCCCCGCAAGCACCGCACATAGGACTGCCGCCATGCCGCTCGAAGTCACTACGCACTCTTCCGCGCCTTCCAGCGCAGCAATCTTCTGCTCCGCCACCGCAGTCGTCGGATTGGCATACCGGGTGTACAGGTAGGCGTCAGATTTTCCCTGGGCAGATCGCCTTAAGTCCTCGACATCCGGCAAAACAAAAACGGAGGTCTGCGCAATCGGGGTGGTAATCGGCGCCCTAATGCCGTGTCGGTCCTCGCCCGCGTGAACACAACGAGTGGCATCTTTTGATAAGTGGGAAGAATGCATGGGTAAATGCTAATTTGTAATAGGCAATTTGTAATTGGTTATTTTCTCGCGCAGTCGAAATCCCACGAAAGCGCAGAACGTTGGCTTGCTCACAAAGCCCTGCAAACTTGCCGGCCGGTGGGCGCGGCGTGCCCGATAAGTGCGTGCTTAAACTATCATTTACAAATTGGCGATCACAAATTCCTGGGGTTACTTTTGGCTCTCTCTCCTGACTCCGACGCTGTTGCAAGTAACAGGCGGCCATTATACTGAAGGCTATGCGTCGGCGGGCACTAAGTAATTAGCGGCCCCCAACGACCAGCGACCAACATGCTCGGATTTGGCTTCAATAAGGCAAAGATTCTGGCCGGGGCAGAACGGCATGTCCGGCAGGGCAAGCTCCAGAACGCCATCCTGGACTACGAGAAAATAGCCAAAGAGGACCCCAAAGATCTCTATGTGCTGAATACCATTGGGGATCTGTATGCTCGCCTCGGGAACTCCGAGCAAGCCGCCGAGTATTTCCAGCGGGTCGGCGACGTTTATGCCAGCGACGGTTTCACGGTCAGAGCCATCGCCATGTACAAGAAGCTCACCAAGCAGAAACCGGACGCTTTTGAGATCATTCAGAAACTCGCCCAGTTATATGTACAGCAGGGGCTGCACAATGATGCGCGAATGCAATATGCGCAGGTGGCCGAGAACTTTCTGCAGCACGGCGATAACGCCTCAGCGACGCGAGTGCTGCAGAAGATACTGGAACTCGACCCGGAGAATGTGCCCGCCCAAACCAAGCTGGCCGATTTGTACCTGCGCACCGGAAAAAGGAACGAGGCGCGTGATGTTTTACTTCGTTCGGCGCACGCACTCCATGCACGCGGTGCCCTGGACGCCTCCGACGTCGCTTTGGGCAAGGTATTGGAATTGGATGCCGCTTGCTCTCCAGCGCTTCTGCTCCGCGGCCAAGCCAGGCTGGATAAAGGGGACCCGAAGGGTGCGATTCAATGCCTGGACACCATGCCTGATCTTGATTCGCGGGTGGATGGCTTGCGAGTACTTCTGCAGGCTTACCTGAAGCTCGGTATGAAGGCGGAAGCGGAGCCGATTGCGCACAAGTTGTTGGGCGTTTTTCACGATACCAGCGCCGTTTTGCAGTATGCCGACTGGCTTGCCGCCAATGGCGACCATGAGGACGCGATTCGGGCTTATCAGGAAAACGCGACCCAGTTG
>JBEKOS010000237.1:0-6886 GCA_049521535.1 Terriglobales bacterium
CTCGCGAAGCCTCTGCAGGGCCTCGCTTGCAGGTTGTCCACTCACTTTTACCAGGTACGTTTTAGGTACGTGCGAGGCAGCTCGAGTCAGTTTTTGCGCCAGTGCACCGTCGTTGGTCACCAGCAGCAAACCTTCGCTGGCATAATCGAGACGCCCAATGGGAAACAGCCGCACGCCGAGATTGCGCAACAGATGCATTACCGTTGGCCGGCCTTCGGGATCGCTGACGGTGGTGACATAACCCTTGGGCTTGTTGAGCAGGAGATATACTTTTCGCTGCGCGCCGTGCAGAAGCTTGCCGTCCACTCGGATATGGTCGTGGTCCGAATCGGCCTTAGCCCCTAGCTCATTGACCACCTGGCCGTTCACGTTTACCCGGCCAGCAGTAATCAATTCCTCGCTCTTGCGGCGCGAAGCGATGCCCGCAGCGGCCATGATTTTTTGTAATCTTTCCAAAGCCATAAGAATTGAGTGGACCAAAATCGTGTGTTTCCCGGATATACGTTGTGCCTAAAAACTTTCCGGTTGCTTCTCTTCGCCTAGAAGTCCATCGTCCTCGACTGCGGCTTCAGCCGGACCGGTTGCATTCAGCTCGTCAGGTTTGGCCTCGTCGAAAGGCAACTCTGCGGGCTTTTCTTCAACGCCAAGCGATTCCGCCGCAAGCTTCTCGAATTCCTCCATGCTGGGCAATTCACCAACATCCTTGAGTCCAAAACGCATAAGGAATTCCTTCGTCGTCTTGTAGAGAATAGGGCGACCCACGACCTGCTTGCGACCCGCAGTAGTAATCAGCTTGCGATCAAGCAGCGTCCCTAACACTCCGCTGGTATCAACCCCACGAATCTCCCCTATCTCAGGTGCGGTGATGGGCTGTTTGTAGGCAACCACAGCGAGAGTCTCCAGCGCCGGCAACGATAACCGGATAGGAGGTTTCAGTGACTTCGCGAAAGCGCGCACCGCGTCATGCTTCTCGGGCTTGGTGGCCATACGATAACCGCCGGCGACCTGCCGGACCTCGATGCCATGCTGCGGGGAATCGTACTCGGCGACCAGTTCCTCCAAAGCTGCGCGAATTGCCGACTTTACTTCTGCATCAGTTGCCTGGCCAGGGGCGTTCGCGGGAGCTTCCGCCGTTCGCCCGGGCGCGTCCTCAATTGCCGTGTCATCCAGTCCGACTTCGGCTCCGGATTCCGCCGTTATCTCATTCTGCATCTCGCTCACACGCTGCGCTTCGTTTGAGCGCAATTCGGCGAGTTCCTGGCGCGCTTCTGCTTTCACAAGAGCAAAAATCTGCTCGAGAGTGATCGGCTCGTCGGCCGCATAGACCAGAGCTTCAATTGTTGCCTTTACTGACATACTCCTCATTGGTAATGCGTAATTGGTAATTTGCAATTTGTCCGGCTGAAGCCTGCACGCGCCAGCAGGTCAAATACCGCTCGTGAAGACCTGGCGCGATTGGCGACCGTCTGTTGCAATTGTTCCCGCCCCAAGGCATGGTCAAATTACAAATTATCAATTACAAATTATCTATCTCCAGTCGTCCTGAGTTGTGGAGCTCTCGACCAGGACCGAATCAAAGCTGGCGGACTTCCGTACCAGGATGTCTCCAAACAGCCGATCTTGACGGAGTTGCACCGCCTGCACGCGCACTAATTCCAACACGGCGAGGAACGCGCAAACCAGGGCATTCTGCGACTGCAAGGTTCGCAGTACCTGCTTCAATCGCACTGGTCGGTCTTCCAGCATTAACCGGCGGCGCAGGTAATCGATCATCTGCCCGACGGTAACACCATCTTCGTTCACCGCAAGCACCGGCTTGTGCCGCGCACGTTCCAGAATGTCGCGGAACACCCGCACCAGATCGATGACGTCCGCGGCCAATTCGGCCTCTGTGCCCTCGGCATTCTGGAACTCCCGCAGAGACGGGTTGGTCATCACAGCTTCCTCGATTTGTTGCTTCTGCAGCAGCATCTGTGCCGCTGTTCTGAATTTCTCATGTTCGAGCAGGCGGTTTACCAACTCCGCGCGCGGATCTTCCTGCTGGTCCGCCGGCGCCATCGGATCGCGCGGCAACAACAGTTTGGACTTAATGTGGATCAGCACCGAAGCCATATAGACGAATTCGGCCGCCACATCCACATCGAGCTCCTTGATTCGCTCCACGTACGCCAGGTATTGCGCCGTAATTTTCGCAATTGGAATGTCGGAGATCCTGATGTTTTGCTTGCGGATGAGGTCAAGCAGCAAATCCAGCGGCCCATCGTACACCTGTTCCACGCTCACCGAGAACGGAAAGTCGTTCGCCGACTGGGATTGGACCGTAGAGTTCGATATGGTGTTATGCTCGTCGGTCATGTGGAAACCGGTATAGACGCATCGCCGCGCGTACTTCGTGCATGGTCGCCTCGGCCCCTTTCTTCGCCTTCACGCAACCTGCTTCCAGAATGTCCGTCGCCAATCGAGGATTGTCTTCGTAAAGCCGGCGGCGTTCTTGAATAGGAGCAAGCTTCGCCAAAATGTGATCGGCCGCCCACTCCTTGCACTCGATGCAGCCAATGCCTGCACTCTTACAGCCGTCCCAAACTTTCTGCCTGGTGAAGTCGTCGCTGAATATCTTGTGGAGGTCGCCCACTGGGCAGATTTCCGGATTACCGGAATCGGTGCGGCGTATACGCGCCGGGTCGGTCACCATGGTCTTGAGCTTCTGTCGTAGCACTGGCTCCGAATCTGTCAACAGCAACGCGTTGCCGTAGGATTTCGACATCTTCCGCCCATCGGTGCCGGGCAACTTGGCTGCCGGCGTAAGTAACGGCAGTGGCTCCGGAAACACCAGGTTCGACTGATGCAGCGCCGGCTGGCCGTCGCTGGCGCCTGGTTCAACGCCAAATACGCGCCGTGAACGGGCTAGGGGATAGAACTGATTGAATCGCCGTGCGATCTCACGAGTCAGCTCCACATGGGGCACCTGGTCCTCTCCTACCGGGACATAATCCGCCTGATAAATCAGTATGTCCGCGGATTGCAGCACGGGATATCCCAGAAAGCCATAAGCGCTTAAGTCTTTCCCCTTAATATTCTCTCGTTGGTCCTTATAGGTGGGTACGCGCTCCAGCCAGCCCAACGGAGTAATCATGGACAGAAGCAGATGCAACTCTGCGTGTTCCAGGATCTGCGACTGAACGAACAGTGTGGCTTTTTCGGGGTCGAGGCCACACGCGAGCCAGTCGTACACCATTTCATTACAGTTTTCCTCGAGACTGCCAGTGTCAGCATAATCGGTGGTCAGGGCATGCCAGTCGGCGACAAAGAAGAAGCACTCGAATTCGTTCTGCAGGCGTACCCAGTTTTCCAGGGCGCCAACGTAGTGGCCCAAGTGTAGCTTACCGGTGGGGCGCATGCCGCTTAGAACGCGCGCCCTGGTTTTTGTGGCGTTTTCGTTTTCCAGCATCAAAGACTCAGCAGGATGGAATTGAAGATCGCAACCACCGGAAACAGCATCATTCCCAGCAGTCTTCCTCCAAAAAACAAGATGAACATCAATCCAAAGATACCCATCCCATCATAAATGCGGAGGAGCCCGGGTGAGAGGAAATGCCGCAAAACATGGCTCCCATCGAGAGGAGGCACCGGAATCAGATTAAATACGGCGAGCAGCACGTTGATGAACATCGCGTTGTAGAGCAGCAGCGAAACGGGCAGTAGCATCGAATCCGTTCCTTCGCTAATGCTTCTGCCATTGGATGCCGCCAGCGCCTGGACAATTTGGTGTCCGTTGGGCGAGGCCGCTTCCATTACGACCAATAGCAATACGGCCGCGATCGCGACCAGAAGATTGCTCACCGGTCCGGCCACTGAAGTAAGGATGTCGTCGCGCACCAGGCGTTTGAAATTGCGCGTGTTTACCGGCGTCGGCTTGGCCCAGCCGATGATGGGAAAATGCGTGATCACCGCCATCAAAGGCAAGATTACCGTGCCCCAGGGGTCGATGTGCTTGATCGGGTTCAGCGTGACCCGCCCCACCATGTACGCCGTGGGATCACCCAAACGCATCGCCGTCCACGCATGCGCGGATTCGTGCACACTGATCGCAAACAGGAAAACGATCACCTGGAAAACAATATTTACGTGCTCTTGCGTCATTAGGCCTTCGTCCGAATGGTAACACGCACGTTATGCACACATGTCGGTGGGACCTCGAGGAAGCAATCACTCAGCTCCTGCGTGGCAAGAGCGTGCGCAGAAATGGGTCAACCGGCGCTCTTAACAACTATTTACTTCTTTTCACTCCTGTTTGACACATCGAAATCGTATCTCAATTAACTTCAGTCTGTGGAATCATCCGGGAGCGGACATTTGGCAGACGAGAAATACGGAGTTCCTGTGAAAACCAAGTCACGATGGAATGAGCGAAGACGGTTGCTTTTGTTGGAACTGGCGGTGGTTCTGCCGGCGGCGGCGCTCATCGGATTCAGTATTGCTCACCTGAAATCCATTCAGCGCGATCGTGCCGTTGAGGCCACTTTCCAGCGCGATTTTCAGCAGATGCTGGCTATTTTCGAGAAAAAGATCGCCGGTCGCGTGTATGACATGGTGGACTCTGCGCGGGCTGATTTCCCGCGGCCTGGTCAGGCGGTACAGCCCATGCTGGACAACGTACTCGCCAAATCTCCCTGGGCTGCTCATGCCTTTCTCTACGACAAAGAGAACGGTTTTGTCTTTCGCTCACAGCCAGGCAGGATGCAAGATCCGGATTTTCATGCGGAGAGCGATATGCTGGGCAACGATCTGCGCGCGGAGTTGCCTCTTGAAGATAAGGAAATGGTGCAAAAGCTCTGGGCCATGGACAAAAAGGAAGTCCGGACCTATATGGCCTATGCTGAAGATGTTCAGCGAGGCAGCCGGAAGGGTTACGTTGCCATCCTTCTCTTTCCCATCAGAGGCGTTCCGGAAAATCGCCTTACCATCGCCGGGTTAGTGTTTGATGCTGAGTTTCTGCGGAACACGTTCCTTCCCCAGATGCTGGATGAGCTATTAAGAACCTATTGCACCGCCGGACAACGGGAGCCCGGGCAGTACCAAGCGGCCTTAATGATCCACGAGCGCAGGGAGTCGCAGCCTTTGGCAGCGTCGACTGGCTGGAGCGGCGAGCCTGAAGTTGAGCGAAACCTGGACAGCGGCCTTCCCTATTTGACGCTGGGCATCAAGTACCAGGGCACCACGATCGCCGCTCTGAGCCAGCATTTCCTGCGCACCAGCTATCTCATTCTGTTGGCGCTCTCGCTCTTTATGGCTGGTGGCATTTACCTTACCTATCGCAGCGTCAACCGCGAGGTCGCGCTCGCCCGGCTGAAGTCCGATTTCGTTTCCAACGTCTCGCACGAGTTGCGGACGCCGCTCTCCCTGATCCGACTGTACGCGGAAACCCTGGAGATGGGCCGGCTCAGCCAGCCGGAAAAATACCAGGAGTATTACCAGATTATCCGCAAGGAGAGCGAACGCCTTACCGCGCTGATTAACAACATCCTCGACTTCTCGCGCATTGAGGCCGGGAAGAAAGAGTACGAATTTCGCGAAACCAACGTGGGCGAGTTGGTGCGCAATACGCTTGAATCCTACCGCTACCAGATCGAGCAGGGCGGCTTCGCCTTTCAGCAGGAGATTCAGGATGACCTGCCTACCGTTCAAGTCGACCGGGAAGCCATCGCCCGCTCCCTGCTCAACCTGGTTAATAACGCGGTGAAATACTCCACCGAGAACAAATTTTTGGGCGTAAACGTATATCGCACTAACGGATCGGTTCGCCTGGAAGTGATTGATCACGGCATCGGCATCCCTGCAGGCGAGCAGGACAAGGTATTTGAAAAGTTTTACCGTGCCTGTGACCCCCTTGTGCACAACACCAAGGGCAGCGGATTGGGTTTAACTCTGGTTCGCCACGTCGTGCTGGCGCATGGCGGGGAAGTCAGTGTGGAAAGCGCGCCCGGACGCGGCAGCAAGTTCACCATTGTTTTGCCGCTGCAGTCCGGAATGCAGGCAGCAGGGGCGGGAGTCGCATGAATTTGAAGAAGGATAAGCAAATGATTTCTATATCACCGGCGATGTCTAATCCCAACCCAACCGGAGGCCCAGTTGCCGGTGGGGCACCCGCGCCCAGTCAGCGGACCAAGGCGGCCGAAAGCACGGCTACGCTTTCGCCGTCCTCGGCGCTGGCCACGATCCTGATCGTGGAGGACGAGCCCAATATGGTGGCTGGACTGCGAGACAACTTCGAGTATGAAGGCTACCGTGTGCTGTCTGCCGCTGACGGCCAGGCGGGACTCGAACGGGCGCTGGCCGATTCGCCCGATCTCATCGTTCTCGACGTCATGATGCCGAAAATGAGCGGCCTGGATGTTTGCAAGCAGCTCAAGGCGAAAAAACCCAGCCTTCCCATCATCATGCTGACGGCCCGCGGGCAAGAAGTCGACAAGGTGGTCGGCCTGGAACTGGGCGCGGACGACTACGTCACCAAGCCTTTCTCCATTCGCGAGTTGCTGGCCCGGGTGAAAGCGGTATTGCGGCGAGCATCCGCCCCTGCCAGTCCGAAACAGCAGTATGCCTTCGGCGATGTGGAAGTGGATATTCGCACGTGCCGGGTCGTTCGCAGCGGCAAACCGGTGGAGGTCTCCTCCACCGAATTTGAACTGCTGAAATATTTCCTCGCCCATCCGGACGAGAACCTCAGCCGCGACCGGCTGCTGGAAGATGTCTGGGGGTACGAACACTTCCCTACCACTCGCACGGTAGACGCTCATATTGTTCACCTGCGGCAGAAGCTGGAACCAAACCCTGAGCAACCGCGCTTTTTTCTGACCATGCATGGAATTGGTTACCGGTTCGTCGGTTG
>JBEKOS010000238.1:0-6882 GCA_049521535.1 Terriglobales bacterium
GGAGGACTGGGCGGCGGTATTGGGCAAAGCGTGTTGTTCACCGGTCCGGAATACAGGCCCTTATCAGTCGAGGGGCTGAATACCATCGGCGGATGGGCGCAACTGAAGTTCAAGCCGAAACCGAAGCTCGAGTTTAACGGTGCTTTTGGCCTGGATAATCCGTTCGCCGATCAGTTTAACCTGGCGGAAGTGCCTTCCGGTTATTACCTCATTGAACGCAATCGGGGAAGCCTGGCGAACGCTATCTACCGCCCACGCTCTGACCTGGTGCTGGCGCTTGAATACCGTCACTTGCGCACCTATGAGTTTCCTGCCAACACCCAGTCGGCGAACCAAATCAATCTGGCGGCAGGAGTCTTGTTTTGAGGGCATTATGAAATGTTCTGGTAGCCTCGCTTTCTCGCTCCTGGCTCTGGTGGCCTTTGCCTCCGCCTTCGGCCAGGGCACGACGGTGAAAGGGCGCGTCGGTTTTACGGCCGAGACTCCCGCCGGGCCTGGAGCGGTCAAAGCTGATTCTCTGAAGCAAGCGGTCGTGTGGCTGACCCCGGCCGATGGCCACCAGCATCGCTTCGAGCCGCCACAGCAGCATTTTCGCCTGGCACAAAAGGACAAGCAATTCACGCCCCACCTGCTGATTGTGCCCGTGGGATCCGATATCGACTTTCCGAATCACGATCCGTTCTTCCACAACGTATTCTCGCTATTTGATGGCAAGCGCTTTGACTTGGGCCTATACGAATCCGGCAGTTCCCGCGCGGTCCGTTTCGACCGGCCTGGTGTCTCGTTTATTTTTTGCAACATCCACTCGCAAATGAGCGCTGTGGTCATCGCCCTGGATACTCCTTATTACGCCATCTCGCGAGGCGGCGGCGAAATTACCATACCTGCCGTACCGCCGGGAAGATACGTGCTCCAGGTATGGACTGAGCTGGCAGGACTCGATACGCTCAAGACTCTCGCGCACCAAATCGAGGTAGGCGGCCCTTCCGTAGACTTTGGAGTACTGCGCGTTACGGTAAGTACAGATTCCCAGCTTGCCCACAGAAATTTGTTTGGACAGGATTATGCCGCACCAGATCCGATGAGCTCGGTGTATTCCCATTAAATGATCGGCCTGTGGAATCGCCGCGGATCGGCATGGTCCTGCAGATCCGCCGCAATTTTGGAAGCTAGTTGATGTTGACTGTCACGGTAGTCGATTGCGACAACGAACCTGACGTTCCGGCTATGGTCAGGGTTACAGGCGTAGTGGTTCCCCCGCCTCCACTACCACTGTTGCTGCTGCCGCATCCTGCGATCAATAGAGCGGCCAAGACCACGATGCCGAACGGAATCGCTACGCCGAGACGCCTCAGTGCTTTCGCCAGCCTGTTGCGCTGCCGTCGATGGTGCGCTGCACAAACCATCAGTCCCAAAGAAAACGGGAGCAGCATCAGCATGGCAGGGGAAACATATCCTCCGCCGGACGTCGAGGACGCTACCGAAACGATCAGCGTCGAAGGCGTTCCAGGAGTTATGCTTGCCGGCGAAAACGCGCAGGTGACACCCGATGGCGGCTGGGTGCAGGAGAGCGAGATGGCGCCGCTAAATCCATTCGCACCGGTTGCACTCACCATGAGCGATCCGGAGCCTCCCTTAGCTACCGTGATGCTTGCTGCAGACGGGGCGATAGTAAAGCTGCCGGCTGTAGCGGCCGCCAGCGAGGCGAACAGTCCGGAGGTCTGGTTGCTGCCGCCGGCCGTAAAGTACATTGTGTTCGGATCCCCCGACAGCGAGCCTCCGCCAAATACCATCTCCCACAGGCCCGGGTTGCTGATAACGACATCATTGACATCCACGAGTTGCCCAAGGGAGCCTCCGGTGCTCGGATCGTACGCATTGATGGTGCCGTCTCCGAAGTTGCCCACCAGGAGGTCGCCGCCGAACGTACCGAAACCAGAGGCTGCCAGGGTCACGGCCCACGGGGCGTTTAGCGCGCCCCCGGCCGAAACCAGCCGGCTGACGAAGTTTCCGTTCAGGTCAAAAACGTCCACCAAGCCGAGGCCTGCACCGACAACTGGATCATGCTTTTGCGAATCCTGCTGCCCATAGGCAACGTAGACGTTACTGCCGATGACGTGCACTCCGTGCGGAGCATAGCCCGCGGGCAGAGTGGGATCCGTGAAGTTGCCGGTGAGTGTCGTCAGGGCAAAGCTGCTGTTGAGAACGTCGATTTTGCCGCTGTTGAAATTTGCCAGCAGTAGGTAGTACCCCGCCCCGTTATAGTCAAGGGCCAGTCCTTTGTACACTGCGCCATTGGCAGAGTTGTCAAAGACTTTGGTGGCGGTGGTTCCACTGGACCAACTTGCGAGGATTCCGTCTTCGGTGTCGAAGAGAAACGCGCCTCCGCCAAAGTATCCGCCGAACGTATTGGCCACAATTCCCGTCGGACATCCTGGATTGCAGGGATTCACCGCGGCGGAGGGTATCGTGACCACCAGAGGCTGCACATTGCCGAGATTGTCATAGAGGGTGGAGAGACCACTGTTATTATCTGAAACCCAGAAGGGCTGTCCTGGAAAGTAGGCGATCCCCCATGGGTTCGAGAGATTCGGGTCGGTGTTGTTTCCTACCCCGGCGACATTGCCCACTAAGTTGGTTTGCTGATAAGCAGTTTGCTGCGCATATCCGTTGCACACTGCGACGCAGCATGCAAGTACGCTGACAAAGAACACGAAAGGATTCTTCATATTTCCTCCTTCAAGATTGGTCTTGGAACAGGCTGGTTCGCTCGATAACTCATGAAAACACCAGGCACTAAGCAACGAAGTGCGCGATTTACTATCCGAAACTGCGGCAGGGATTCACCCAACCGGTGTCGCTGATGTTCATGATCAGGCGGCACAGGGTGGCAAATGTCACCGGATTGTCATTGCGTCGTCGATATTCTGTGAATTTTCCGTTATGGCAACTGTGAGTGCTGAATCGATGTCAGCAGATAATCGCTGAACGCCAGACAGACAGGACCAACGATCAGTCGGCATATGTACAGACTGGTATTCGGATGGCACTCATGGGAACACGACCGAAAAGAGTGCTGGTTTGTTTGACAACCGGCGGCCAACTCGGCTAACTTTAATGATTGTGCTGTCCTGCGGTTGCCCGCCCTGGAAGTGCCCTTACGCGTTTCTCGCGGGATGATTGCATTTTTTAATTTCTGGAGATTTCTAATGTCTACCTATTTCCCCAAAGCGGGGGAAATTGTGCGCAAGTGGTACGTTGTGGATGCCGATGGGCAGACGCTCGGCAGGCTCGCTTCGCGGGTCGCCAGCATCCTCACGGGCAAGCACTTGCCGCGCTACACTCCGTTTCTAGATACAGGCGACCATGTAATTGTGATCAATGCGGCCAAGGTCAAGCTCACCGGATTGAAGGCTGATAGCAAGGTATACCGCCATTTCACCGGGTATCCCGGGGGCTTGAAGGAAGAAGAGTTTCGCAAACTCTTTGCGCGCCGTCCACAGTCGGTGATACAGGAGGCGGTGGAAGGCATGCTGCCGAAAACCAAGATGGGCCGGGCCATGGCGAAAAAGCTAAAGATTTACCGGGATGACAAACATCGGCATGAGGCACAAAAGCCGGAACTGTTACCGGCGGCCCAATAACAACGACGAGTAAAGGTTAAATACGAATGGCTGAACAGGTTCAATACTACGGCACGGGCCGGCGCAAGGCGAGTACGGCGCGCGTGTTCCTGCGCCCCGGGACCGGTGATTTCCGCGTCAACGGGCGCGTGTTTAATGAATATTTCGTCACCGATGCACAGCGGATCGCGGCGCGCGAACCGTTGGCTCTACTCGAAATGGAAGGCACGTTTAATATCGTGGCCAATGTTGCGGGCGGCGGAGTGACGGCGCAATCGGGCGCAATGAAGATGGGTATCGCCCGCGCGCTTCTGGTCTTTAATCCGGAATTGCGGCCCAAACTAAAGGCCGCGGGGCTGCTGTCTCGTGACGCCCGGATCAAAGAGCGTAAGAAGTACGGGCAGAAGGGCGCACGCAAGCGCTTCCAGTTCTCGAAGCGCTAAGAAGCGCACTTTTCGTTTCACGTTCCACGTCCTGCCTGCGGTGACGGAAACGAGAAACGCTGAACGGTTTTGGCAAATTTTCCCGTCCCTGCATCGACAGGGCGGGGATGGGAATGTAATTCCGGCCGCGCGCCGGAATGCAAACCAACAAGGAGGTTGCTTGGCGAACATCACCATGAAGGAATTGCTCGAAGCTGGCGTTCACTTCGGGCACCAGACAAAGCGCTGGAACCCGAAAATGAAAGAATACATTTTCGGGGAACGCAATGGGATCTACATCATCGATCTGCAGAAGACCCTCAAGATGTTCAAGGAGGCGTCCAAGTACGTGCAGGAGATGGCGGCCACCGGCAAGGTTGTCCTCTTCGTAGGCACCAAGCGGCAGGCCCAGGAAGCGATTGCCGAGGAAGCGACCCGCTGTGCGCAGTTCTACGTGAACCAGCGCTGGCTGGGCGGATTGCTCACCAACTGGGTCACGGTGCAAAAATCTGTCAAGCGGCTCAAAGAGCTCGACGAAATGGCAACCGACGGCCGTTACGAACTGCTCCCGAAGAAGGAAGTTATCAAGCTCGAACGCGAGCGCAAGCATCTGCAGGCGAACCTGGCCGGCATCAAAGATATGAACCGGCTGCCCGACATCGTTTTTGTTATCGATTCCAACAAAGAGCAAATCGCCGTTCGCGAGGCGCGCAAACTGGGCATACCCGTGGTGGCCGTGGTGGACACCAATTGCGACCCCAGCGAAGTTGACCATGTAATTCCCGGCAATGATGATGCGCTTCGCGCTATCCGGCTCTTCGCCGCCAAGATCGCCGACTCGGTCATTGAAGGATCGCAGGTCGTGTCGGACAAGCAGGCCGCCGATATTGGCGCGGCGCAATTTGCAACTTCACCGGAAGGCATGGCTGGCGATACGACAGCGGCCGAAGCCGAAGACCTCAGTGGCGAAGAACTCAGCATGGATGAAGTGCTGGGAGGAGGCGTGCGCAAGCAGCCCTCCTCAACTGCGGACGACATGGATGACGCCGAAGAAACCGCTGAAACACGCCGGTTCTGACAATTTGTTATTTGTAATTGGTGAAGTAAGAAACGAGCTCGCGGCGCGTCTTTTCCTAACCGTTCAAATTGCGAAATTACCGTTTCGAAATTCAAAGACTCCTATGAGCCCTACTATGACTGAACCAAACATATCCGCAACCCAGGTGAGGGAACTCCGTGAAAAGACCGGCGCTCCCATGATGGACTGCAAGAACGCTCTCGTCGCCTCCCATGGAGAGATTGAGAAAGCAGTCGAATGGCTCCGCAAGCGGGGCGTTTCTGTGGCTGAAAAAAAATCTTCGCGGACTACTAAAGAGGGCGCCATCGAGAGTTACATTCACGCCGGCGGCAAGATTGGCGTACTCGTGGAGGTCAATTGCGAAAGCGATTTTGTGGCGCGCACGCCCGATTTCAAAGAGCTGATTCATGACGTCGCCATGCACATCGCCGCCAGCGACCCCAAGTATATTCGCAAGGAAGACGTGACCCCGGAGGCTTTCGAAAAGGAGAAAGACATCTATCGTGCCCAAGCGGCTTCTACCGGCAAGCCTCCGAATGTGGTGGAGAAGATCGTCGAAGGCAAGATGGGCAAGTTCTATGAAGAGGTTTGCCTGTATGAGCAACCATTCATCAAGGAACAGACCATCAGCGTAGGACAACTTATCGCCACCCACATCGGCAAATTGGGCGAGAACATCTCGGTCCGCCGTTTCGCCCGCTTCAAGGTCGGCGACACCGGCGCCACCATCGCATTTGCCAAGCCGCAGGAACAGCCGGGAACGGAAGCAAAGTAGGATCGACGAAAAGGTTCTTGTGATTCACCATTTGGGATTTCGGATTGCGGATTTGGGATTGCCGACGCCACCGGCTATGTTACGAGACCACAAATCTCAAGTCCAAAATCCCAAATCTTAAATTCTCCCATGCAGCCCGTATTCAAGCGCGTCGTCTTCAAACTTTCCGGCGAGGCCCTCGCCGCCGGTCAGGGTTTTGGCGTTGATCCCATCCGCGTGCATGAAATCGCCGCTGAGGTCTTCGAAATTCACGAAATGGGCGTGCAGACTGCCATTGTGGTCGGCGGCGGCAATTTCTTTCGCGGCGTTGCCATGCAGGCCAAAGAGATGGACCGCGCGACGGCGGACTACATGGGCATGTTGGGCACCATCATCAACGCCCTCGCATTGCAGGATGCGCTGGAAAAGCGTGGCGCTTATACGCGGGTGATGTCCTCCATCGAGATGAAGGAAGTGGCGGAACCGTACATCCGCCGCCGCGCCATTCGCCATCTGGAGAAAGGTCGCATCGTAATATTCGGCGCCGGCACCGGCAGTCCGTTCTTCTCCACCGATACGGCCGCATCCCTGCGCGCCGTCGAGATCAAGGCTGATGCGGTTCTGAAAGGCACCAAAGTGGACGGGGTTTATGATGCCGATCCCATGCTGGTGAAAGACGCCAAGCTGTTCGAGCAAATCAGCTTCCTGGACATGCTCAAGATGGGCCTCCGCGTGATGGACGCAACCGCCATCAGCCTCTGCCGCGAAAACAACACTCCTATCGTGGTCTTCAACCTGAACACACCCGGCAATATTCGCCGAATCGTCCTAGGAGAGCGGGTAGGCTCATTGGTAAGCTCGCAGGGCGCGTAATTCCGCTTCCTGTGTGGGTTGCCTTGCAAAGTCCTCAAGCTTACGGTTTAACCGTGAGTACACGGCGGCCATGACGGATGTGGAGTACTTGCACCGTATCCCCTACGACAGTAAACAGAATTCTGTATACCT
>JBEKOS010000239.1:0-7466 GCA_049521535.1 Terriglobales bacterium
CGACCCACGAAATCCAAGGTCCAAGCGGCAATAAGAATGAATTGTAAAGGATCGTGACCCCTGCGGAACCACGCGACCCGTCGCTATTGCCGGCCGCGCACCGCCTGGGAGGATTCAAACACATTCCAATCTGGAACTATGAACTGGCCGTTCGCATCCACCGGCGTGCCGGCAAAGGGACTGCGCCGCTGCCGGCGAAAATATCGCAGCCATTCCGGCAGACCCAGTTTGAGGTTTCGCCAGCGTTCCCAGGCTGAGTGGAACCGCAGCCGCCTGAGATCTCCAAGCATCACCCGGCCATGGGCCCACGCCCAATTGCGCTTTGCCGCCTCCACTTCTTCCGGTTCCAGGGGGCAGGCAGGAGAAAGCAGGGCCTCCCATCCGCAGTGCGCTGCGCGCATGTAGTCGAATTGCGCGCGCGCCGAAACCAACTCCTGCCCGGCGTGGATGCGATACCAGAACATCCCGCCTGGGACAAGGAGCACCTGAACGCTGGTACACGCGTGCAACCAGAACACGTAATCCGAAGCTGCGCCCCATAGAGGAAAGTATCCCAGCTTCCTAAAATCCTCGGACCGGAACAAAGCACATGCCGGACCCAGGTTGAAAATGCCGTCTCCAAGAAATTCGCGCTGGTAGGCCATGCGTGGCGTCAGCAGCATCGGGCAGGGCCCGCTGGCCCAATCGCGCCCTCCCGGACTAAGCGCGATACTGGCTTGTGGATAGGCCTGCAACAGGGGAACAACTACCGCCCCGTCGCGCGCGGCAAGATCTCTCGCGATTTCCACCGTCCGGTCTCGCGAGGCATCATCGACGATAATGAGTTCAAAGTCCGTGAATCGCTGCGCCAACACGCTTGCGATGGCATCCGCAATGAAGGCTTCGCGGTTATATGCCGTCATGAGCACGCTGACCAGGGGCATCTCTTGAGTTTATCGCAGGAAAGCAGTCGTCAGTTGCCAGTCGACAGTCGTAAGCGGCAACATTAATTTCCCCCGGGACCACGAAATATCTGGCCAAGTTGAAGCAATGGGTCCCCTGTGAAAGACGCGTCTTCCCTTACACAGGAAGTGTTAGGGCACGACTTCCGAAGTACTACAAAGAACTCCAAGAAGAAATGGGACTTTCGTCCAAGAACCGGCGCCCTCAGAGTTTTCCACGACGCTCCAACTTCTTGTAAGACACCAGCGAATACACCGCGGGCACCAGCGCGCCGGCAAGTAGCACCGTGATGGTTGGCCATCCGTCGATTCCCATTGATGTGAGCACCAATCCGGCGATACCGCCGGCTACAAAAGTCTTGGCGGCAAGCCGATGGGTGGCATTCCAGACCCGCTCGTTGGCGAGCGCCCAAGGAGTCCTTACGCCGATGTAGAAATTGCGGCGAATTTTCCCCATTACGTTTCCCATCAGGGCAAAGAGCAGGCACACTGCCCCGACAATAGCCCTGCCTACATTCAACCCGTGCCCGAGATTGGCCCATAATATGACGGCATAAATATAGGCGAACATGCAGATCAGCATGAGCATGATCTGCAAATAAGTAGAACGAAAGGCCGCCACCTCAAAGTGCTTCGGCGAGAGCCACGGCAGGGATCGCATTAGCAATAGCATGGCCGCCATGAACCCGGGGCCCATCAGAAAAAGTGCCCACTTGGGGCTGTAGCCATTCGGTTGGTCGTCCATGCCCCAGTGCGTGGCCACGGAAGCGGGCAGATGGGGGTATGCAACCAACGTGGCAACCAGCGTCGCCACAATCAGCGACATGGCAATTAGATAATACGTGCGCGTCATTTCTTCCTGCCTCCCGGCAGCTTGCCGCCGGCCTTGTTCTTTCCTTCTCCAATCAGATCCATTGCCCAAGCCATGAGGTCCTGCACTACGGTTGTATTGAGCGCATACCAAATCTGCTGGCCCTCCCTCCTACTAGTGATGAGATCGGCATCCTTCAGGACCGAAAAGTGATGCGACATGGAGGGTTTGGTCATGTCGAAGCGTTCCGCGAGATCGCCCGCAGTCTTTTCTCCCTGGCGGAGCAGTCCCAGAATGTCCCTTCGGGTCGGATCCGCCAGCGCCTTGAATGCCCGGTTCGTACTCATACATCATTAGATGCTCGCTTAATTAGATTGATTCCTAATCGATAGTGCCGTTCCTTAAAGATTCCATTGAGCTTGCGGCCTCCGCCTGATGATTGCCGTCGCGGAAAAATGATCAACCTGGAGACTTGACGTCTGAGGTTCAGACGCCCCTGAATTTCCCTACTTATGGTCCGCCGGTACCTGCAGCACATCGAACGGCCGCATCATCTCGTTATCTTCGTACTCAAGAATGTGGCTGTGCCAGACATACCGACCGGGCAAGCCCTCGAAAGGAATGATGATGCGCGTTATCATGCCCGGGTCCGCCCGCACAGTGTCGTTCTTTAGAACGATCTCTTCACCGGCGTGCTCACCGAAATCGACAATGAGGTCGGCGCGTTCGCCGGGCGCAAGGCTGGCCATCTGCCGGGTCGATCAACAACGTGACCGGAACACAAAGCACAAGCGAACCACGACCTTCTATCGGGGCGCAGGGGTCAATTTCTCGTAGCTGCCGGTCAGGTAGTGGTTGGGATCAAAGTTGGGATCGTTGGTGTGCACATAGGTTCCGTAGCCGTCCGTCCAGTGGTAGTTGTAATCGGTGTATTGGTCGGAGACGGCGCCATTCTGGTCCACCATGTGTTCCGTGCCGCGGATGTTCTGGTCAAAGTCGTCGGCACGCTTATAAAAGTCCGAAGTCGAATCGGAACTGAACGAAGACGGCGCTCCGCGTTGCGCGCTGTTGCGGGCGGCGATCTCCGCGTCCATCTGGTGAAGGAACTCGTTGCTTTGCGCGGTCAGCATGCGGCTTCGCTCCCCGGCTGCCTGAATGCCCCGGTAGTTCTGCGCCATAATGCGCTGGTAGATCTCTCCTTGCTTCTTCCGCACTTCGGTCACGCGCTGCTGCCATGCCGGATCGGTTTGAAGGGATGTGGCCATGAAGCCCAGCAGGGGCCGTATGGACTCCAGTTTGCCCGACTTCGCTCCCATGCTGTGCGCAAGAATGAGCTGGCGATGGTATTCCATGATCGGGATACGGGGATTGGGTCCGGGAATCGCCTCCACCGCCGACAAAAAGCCATAGAACTCTTCGTCCACCGGGCTGCCATTCAGCTCGTAGCTCACGCGCATGCAGATGCCGTCGCCTTTCAACTTTGCGTTCTTGCCGAAGAAAGTTTGCGGCAAATCGTTTACCGGGCGATAGCCAAGAATTCGCAGCTTCTTCGCGCTGCTGCGATTGGGTGCGATCACGTAGCGCACCATCGCCTCCGGCAGCTTGATGTTGGGATGGTGAATGCCGCCGATACCGCCGGAGTTTGGCCCGCCGCGGTCATGTGCGGGGTCCAGCCACAAGAAAAACTCGTTCGGAAAAAACTCGATCCAGGCAGCTCCATCGGGAGACGCGGTCCGCAAAGAAGCGCGCACCGGAAGATAAAAATCGTTGTAGTTCCATACCACCCGGCTGGTGGTCTTCCAATCCTGCGGCACCGCGATCCGGCTCACCACCATTCCGCCCTGCTGCTGGTCCACTACTTCGTACGCACGAAACTGGACTTTTCCGCTCGCTCCACCATCGGCAGCCTTTGCGCCCGGTGGCATGCTGGAGCACGATAGCAAGGCGAAACTGAGAAGTGCGATGGTCACGAATCTCATAGGTCTTTCCTCGATCGAGTCAAATGAGCATAGGTACGAGCAACATCAGCACCCCGCAGCAAATCCTCAGGTTCTACTGATTCTACATATTGAAATCCGCACCCGGAAAAAAACTTGCTGACTTTTGCTTTCGGTGCTGTATACTCCTTGCGGTTGCCAGGGGAGACCCTGCAATACTTTACTATCTGCAAAAGGGGAATTCGAATGTTCGTGAAACGGCTATTAGTTTTGGGAGCGATCGCCATCCTGCCTTTGTTCGCGCAGGTTTCGAGCGCTCAGACATCGGTAGAGAAATTGGCACCGCGACAGCATCACCCGTTGAAGGACCTGGTTGAGCACAGCGATGGGACGGCCACCAGCACCAACTGGGGCGGTTATGCAGTGACCGGAACCGACTTCACCTCGGCCGAGGGCTCCTGGATTGTGCCCACAGTCACCTGCACTTCGGGTGATCAATACTCGGCGTTTTGGGTGGGTCTTGACGGGTACTCGTCCACCACCGTTGAGCAGACTGGCACATCAGCCGATTGTGCGGGAAAGAAAGCAAGCTACTACGCCTGGTATGAATTTTACCCGGCAGGGTCGGTTGAAATCACCAGCGTACCTGTGAAGCCCGGCGATAAAATTACGGCGAGCGTGACCTGGAACAGCGGTTCATCATTCACCACCAAGATCACTGACGAAACCACCGGAAAATCCTATAGCAAGACCGGAACGGTCTCCGGCGCGGCGCGGTCTTCGGCGGAATGGATTGCCGAGGCGCCTTGCTGCACGGCCGGCGGCGGCATCCTGCCCCTGGCTGATTTCGGAACCGGCGAATTCGGCTTGGACTACACCAGCGCCAGCGGCACGAATTACGCGACTGATAGCAGCATGACCGGCCCCATCAGCGCGTTCTCGACGTGGGAAGAAATCACGATTGAATCGAGCAAGGACGTGGTGGAAGCTACTCCCTCGGCGCTCTCCAGCGACGGAACGAGCTTCACAATGACCTGGAAGGCCAAGTAGGCGAGCACAATCAAACATCCAGTTGCAGGGCAGGCGTTCGCGCGCCTGCCCTTTTTTGTCCCAGGACGCCTACCGCCGCCCCAATACGCTCAGCTTGGGACTTCAGAACATGAACAGAATGTCATCTCACCGGAATGGATTCGTAATGTTCGTAAGGTATGTTGTTCTTTCCTCGATGAATACTCTTTCATATCGCGGGGTTCGCGCCGGCTACGAGCCAAATCATACCGAAGCCGGATTTTCTGTCGCTGGGAGACGCTATGCCACTGGTTATTCGGAGATTTGCCCTCTGGATTCTTATCATCCTTTCGCTTTCCACCACCAGCATCGCCCTGAATGCCGAAGCCATTTCCAATACTTCTTTGGCTCCGCAGCGCCTGATGCTTTCTCTCGTCAATCACGACCGCACACAAGCCGGATTGTCTCCACTGGTATGGGACGAGAAGCTGGCGCAAGCGGCTACCGAACACGCGCGCCTCATGGCCAACCAAGGCACTCTGTCGCACCAGTTACCGGGAGAACCTGATTTTGGCACGCGCCTGGCGGCGCACGACATCCGCATGGGACGCGGCGGCGAAAACGTGGTTTACGACGAGGATCTTGCCAGCGCCCATGAGAATTTCATGAATTCCCCCGACCATCGGGAAAATATTCTCGATCCTGAATTCAATGCGATCGGCATAGGCGTGGTGGACGTCGATGGCGTGCACTACATCACCGAAGATTTCGCCCACCGCGTGCTCGACGCGGCCGATGAGCAAGTGGCGCAAGTGGTTGCCGAAGCATTCAAAAAGGCATGGATTGATGCCGGGAATCCCGATGTGCCGCTTTCACCCGATCCGCGCTTGCGGTATTTGACACGGTCCATGGCGCAGTCTGGAAATCCGGACGCTTCGCTGCCGATGGCATTACCGGGAGTGGCGTATGCTGCCACTTTTGCCGTAAGCGATCCCGAAGATCTGCCGATCGGCGTCTCTCGCCTCAGGCTCGACCACAAGCCTAACCACTACAGCGTCGGCGTGTACTATGCACGGACGGCCCAATTCCCTTGCGGCCTTTATTGGGTGACCATCGCCGTCTCCTACCTGCCGCAAATGCGTAACGAACCAGCCGATCGCGGTCTAATAGGCAGTTTCGAGCAGCCCTTTCAGGGAGCGACCCGCCACGGCACGCATTTATGATGCTTGCTCTGCCCAAGTAGGATGAGTTTTTGCACCATCTTGCTGCGGCGTTCAGCTGCTTTGGTGTTGCCACCTCTGTCGGGCTGGTTGCCGCCAATCGGGAGAAGATGGCTGCCCATCACTCCTGATTTTTCCCCTTCCGGGATGCCGACAGAGTCACCGTGTCAATCGGGCGCTTTGCCTCAGTGAGCAAAAGACCTAAAGGTTGGAGGGCGTCGTTCGCCGAAGCGAGATCCTTGGGAGCGATTTTCAGGTTGGTCATCAAGGCTCCCGAAAGCCCTGATTCATTCACCACCGGAATCCCAAGAGCATCCTCCAGCGAGTTTGCAAGTTGGTCGGCAGTGGCGTTGAGGCACTGCAAAGTCTGACTCTTGGCCAGATAAAACGCCATTCCGGAGTGCGGAGCCGGCGCAAAATTACCCTGGGCTTCAGGCTTTGCGGTGAGGACGTAAGCCTCCCGAACATCTGCGTGATGTTCGATTTGTATGTGAGCGCCTGACGCAATGGCTAATTCGATAGCCTGCGCGAGTAATTTAGCACCTGCACCAGGCGCCTCGACGTACAGGCTGTAACTGACATCAGGCAGATCGCCGCTGACGGTAATTCGCGACGCGGGCATGCCGGTGCTTTGACTCAGAAGATACTTTAGGGAAGCATTGGTTATATCCATCTGGCCGGGGCCGCGCAACATCGCGTGCGTGACCGGTTCCTTGCCGTCAACAAGCGGCTCACCACGGTCCAGGCTGATTTCGAAAAGCGGGGCGGCAGAATCCGCCGCTCTGCCGGTCTGGGCTGACATCGCTTGTGCCATTGCCGCATCGAGTTGGGCCTGCACCTTGGGGTCGGCTTTGCCACCCAGCGTCACAGGCTTGCCTTTTGCAAGCGCGAGAAGCTGATCGCGCTTCAGGCTCTCTGGCCGAACCGAGGTGCTCACCACCCGGCCATCCGGACCGATAACCATCGTCGCCGGACGAGCGTTGACTCCGTACTGCTCGAACAATTTGCCGGACGTGTCAATTCCGATCCAGCCGGAGATGGGATTCTTTTTCAGAAAAGTCGCAACAACTGCGGGATCTTCGTCGTCAACGGAAATGAACTGTACTTTCGCGGGATCGGCTGAGGCTGCCAGCGAGTTGAAGATGGGGATCTCGGCGATACAGGGAGCGCACCATGTGGCCCAGAACTCAAGCACTACGACCTTGCCGCGCAACGAGGGCCAATCATACTTTGTTCCCGGGGGCGCTTGCAGCAACTGCGTAAAAGTAAGCACTGGAGCTGGCTTGCCCGGCTTCGGTGCATTGAGGTTTAAATCTGAAATCTGGGCTGAGATGGCAGATGCCATGAGGAGAAACAGCCAAATTGTATTCCAGAGCTTCAACTTCAATGATGATCCTCCTGGGTAGACAATTTACGATCTTAGCCGAAGCATGTCAGCATAGTTTTTGACGTAGTGGAGAGAGTTTCGTCATTCGCGTCCTTATTCCTCCGCAGCACCGAGACCAACTCCCTGCTTCTATTCATCGGGACAGGTCCTCTCCAGCAAGGC
>JBEKOS010000240.1:0-6831 GCA_049521535.1 Terriglobales bacterium
ATCACCGTGTCAAGATCACTCTCGTTGAGCGAATCACACTGAACGACAACAACCGGCCGCCGGATGCCAGCGCCGGATTTCACCGGCGCCGGAAAGGCCGTCCACCAGATCTCGCCCTGTGAGACTACCATTCCGTGTGCTCCAAAATACGCCGTGCCGCAGCCGAAGCAAATGGATCCTTGGTCTCGCCGATGTCGGCGCAAGCGCGGTTCATGGCTTCGGTGATCTCGTCCGGCGCATGACGCGCCAGGTATTCGCTCAAGGCGTCGCTGTACAGCCGGCTTCGCGACCGTTTCGTCCGCCGTGCGAGGCGCTCGCAGCCCTGAAAAATCCGGTCGGGAATGGACACCGCAATCTTCATACCGGGAGTATAACCGTCGCACCTATCTGCATGTTAATACACGGGTTTACATGACTATTCATGCATCTCCAATCACACGCATGGGTGACTGTGGTCACAGCCAGGAATAGGTCCCATCGCTTTTAATCACCTGTTCGAAAGAAATAAGGAGCGAGCTGCTATATGCCCCAACCAGATGCTAACGCAGTCGCAGAAATCTTACGGCGGCATGACGATCGCCGTCTGAGCTTAATACCCGTCCTGCAGGAAGTCCAAGCCGAATTTCGCTATCTTCCAGAAACAGTTTTACGGCAGGTCGCCACCCGGCTGAACGTGCCACTGCCCGATGTATACCATGTGGCCACTTTTTACAACTGCTTCAGCCTGGAGCCGGTGGGTCGAAACCTGGCGCAAGTTTGCCTGGGGACGGCGTGCCACGTGCGCGGAGCGCCCAAGGTGCTCGATCGCATGCTGCAGGACTTGAAGCTGACCAAACCGGGCACCACCAAGGACACTGAATTTACGGTGCGCGCGGTACGCTGCATCGGCTGTTGTGGCTTGGCGCCGGTCGTCCGAGTGAATGACAACGTGCATCCGCACATGACCCAGGCAAAGGTCAAAGGGATGCTTAACCGGTACCGCGCACAGGAGGCTCGGCCAGTTCACTAAACGGCCAAGTAACCACGATCATGCCAAAGCTTACTTCGGTAGTAGAACTCAACCGTATGCAGTCCCAGCTTCAGGCAGGCCATGATGCCAAGCGTCCTTGCCTCACCGTATGCGCCGGCAGCGGATGTTGCGCCGCAGGCGCCGAGTCGGTGGTCTCCGCGTTGAAGAAGCAATTGCAACTGGCCGGTCTGGAGAAGGACGTGGACATCAAGAGCACCGGCTGCCACGGCTTCTGCGAGCGTGGACCGGTGATGCTGGTCTGGCCGGATGGCACGTTCTATAACAAGGTAGCCGTCAGCAACGCCGCTGAACTGGTGGCCAGCGTCGCCAATGGCCATAAGCCAATCGAAAAGCTGCTGTACGTGGATCCCGTCACCGGCGAGCGTGCAGTCAAAGAAGAAGATGTCCCTTTCTATGCCAAGCAGCAGCGCGTTCTATTCGGCAACAACGGGCGCATTGATCCCAAACAGATTGAGGATTACCTGCGGGTCGGCGGATACCAGGGCTTGGCAAAGGTGCTTTCCGGAATCTCCCGCGAGCAGGTCGTGGAGATGATTAAGTCTTCCGGCCTGAGGGGCCGCGGCGGCGCGGGCTTCCCGACAGGTTTGAAATGGGAAGCCTGCCGCCGCAGCCTCGAGCCCCAGCGCTACGTGATCTGCAACGCCGACGAAGGCGATCCCGGCGCGTTCATGGACCGCTCGCTACTGGAAGGCAATCCTCATAGCGTCATCGAGGGCCTGACCATCGGCAGCTACGCCATGGGCGCCCACGAAGGCTACGTCTATGTGCGTGCTGAGTATCCACTGGCGGTCAAGCACCTGGCGATTGCGATCCAGCAGGCGGAAGAATACGGGTTGCTGGGCGACAACATCCTCGGCAGCACCCACTGCTTCCGGATTCACGTCGTCCAGGGCGCGGGGGCCTTCGTTTGCGGCGAGGAGACGGCGCTGATTGCCTCCATCGAGGGTCGCGTCGGCGAACCGCATCCCCGGCCGCCATATCCGGTCGAGAAGGGGTTGTTCGGCAAGCCCACGGTCATCAACAACGTGAAGACCTGGGCGAGCGTTCCAGTGGTGATGAACCGCGGTCCGGAGTGGTATTCCTCCATCGGCACGGCGACCAGCAAGGGCACCATGGTGTTTTCGCTGGTGGGAAAGATCAACAATACCGGCCTGGTCGAAGTGCCCATGGGAATTACGCTGCGCAAGATGATCTACGAGATCGGGGGCGGAGTGCCTGACGGAAAGGAACTAAAGGCGGTACAGATCGGCGGGCCTTCCGGGGGCTGCATTCCGGCCAGCCTGATCGACCTGCCCATCGATTACGAGGAACTGACCAAGGTCGGCTCCATGATGGGTTCCGGCGGCATGGTGGTGATGGATGAAGACACGTGCATGGTCGACGTGGCCCGCTACTTCATGGAGTTCCTGGAAGACGAGAGCTGCGGCCAGTGCTTCCCGTGCCGCGAAGGCACCCAGCGGCTGCGCGAGGTTCTGGCACGCATCTGTGCAGGCCACGGGCATGAGGAAGACCTGGAGATCCTTGAGGACCTCAGCTCGGTAATGAAGGAAACCTCCCTGTGCGGCCTTGGCCAGACTGCGGCTAATCCCGTGCTGACCACGCTGCGGTACTTCAAAGATGAGTACCTGGCGCACATCCGGGACCATAAGTGCCCGGCCAAAGTCTGCCGCGAACTGATCTATTACCACATCGAGCCGGCGCTTTGTGACGGCTGCGGCGCGTGCGTAAAGGTTTGCGCCAGCGATGCCATCCTGGGCGAGAAGAAGGAAGTCCACAGCATCGAGACCGCCAAGTGCATTAAGTGCGGCGCCTGTATGGAAGTGTGCAAGCCAGACGCTGTGTTGGTGAATTAGGAAAAGAAGCCAGGAGTCAGCAGCAAAAAACACCGCGAGCCTGACTCCTGACCACAAACAACTTGCTACTGACTGATTGAGGAGCGATTCCGTGCCTAAGCTAAAGATTAACGGTATCGAGCATGAATTTGATAAGGGCGTCACGGTATTGGAGGCCGCTCGATTTCTGGGTCTCCCCATCCCGACGCTGTGCCACGAAGATGGACTCTCGCCTGCCGGCGCCTGCCGGCTGTGCGTGGTCGAAGTCACCCAGCCCGGCTCGAACGGGCGCAGCAAGCTACTTAGCTCATGCACCACGCCCATAGCCGAGGGGATGATCGTGCAGACGCACTCGGCGCGCGTGGAGAAGGCGCGGATGCTGCTACTGGAGATGTATGTGGCGGTGTGCCCCGATTCCAAGCGAATTCAGGACATGGCCGCCGCCGCCGGCCTGCGGCAGTGCCGGTTTGAACCCGACTGGGACAACCACTGCATTCAATGCGGCTTGTGCGTGCGCATCTGCGAAGAGCAGATGATGGCAGGCGCCATAGGCTTCGGCTTCCGCGGCAACAAGCGCAAGGTAATGCGGGCTTTCGACATGACCAGCGAGAAGTGCCGCCAGTGCGGCGCGTGCCTCAACGTGTGTCCGGTATGCGAGGAACGCTGCCAGGGCTCGACGGCGACGACGGCCCTGTGCGACGGATGCGTCAACATTTCGACCGTGTGTTATCAGAGTTATGACAATGCAATGTGTTCCCTGGACCCGTGCCATGCCTGCGAGCTGCCGGGCCCGTTCCGTCAGGATGTACCGATCAAAGTAGTTGGCAGCAAGTAGCTCGTAGCCAAGAAACTTTGGCGACCGGCTCCTTGCTACTAGCTACTAGCTACCAGCTACTAGCTACTTCTTAGGAGAAAATATGACTTATACGCGCCTTAATTCTTCCGCCGCAACGCTGACCAAGAACCGCACGCCCGACGCGGTCAGCCCCTTCAGCGGGATGTGCTCCACCTGCATCGATGGCTGCATCGGGATGTGCGAGATCGGCAAGTCTGCCTACCGGGGCGCGGAGATGATCTATCCACAGCCGTTCGGGATCATCACTGCCGCGTCCCAAAAGGATTACCCGGTAGACCTGTCGCACTTCACCATCCTGGGTACGGCCGTCGGGGCCCACGGCATCGAAGCCGACAGCAATAAAGCCCTTTTCCCGAACGTCTCGCTCGAACAGACGATCGGCCGCAACAAAGACATCAAGTGCCGCCTGCCGCTCACGGTGGCCGCGATGGGTTCGACCAATGTCGCCAAGAACAGCTGGCCGGAATTGGCCGCGGGCGCTGCCATCAGCGGCATCCCCATGGCCATCGGCGAGAACGTTTGCGGCATGGACATGAAAGCCAAGTACGAGAACGGCAAGCTGATCAGCGGCCCGGAGCTCGAATGGCGCATCAACTGCTACCGCGACTGGATGATGGATGGCTACGGCGCGATCATTCTGCAAGCCAACGTTGAGGACACCATGCTGGGCGTGCAGGAGTACGCGCTCAAGCACCTGGGTGTTACTGACGTCGAATTGAAGTGGGGCCAGGGCGCCAAGGACATCGGCGGCGAAGTGAAGATCAAGGACCTGGAGAAGGCCCAGGAACTGAAGCGCCGCGGGTATGTGGTGCTGCCCGACCCGACGAATCCCCGCGTTGTGGAAGACTTCAAGCGCGGTGCATTCCATGAGTTCGAGCGCCACTCGCGCGTCGGCATGGTCACCGAGGAAGGCTTCATCCAGCGGGTCGAGGAACTGCGCAAGCTGGGCGCCAAGCACATCACCCTGAAGACGGGCGCTTACCGGCCTGCCGATCTGGCGCGCGCAGTCAAGTTCGCGTCCATTTGCGAACTCGATCTGCTCACCGTGGACGGCGCCGGCGGCGGCACCGGCATGAGCCCCTGGCGCATGATGAACGAGTGGGGAGTCCCCTGCGTAGAGCTGTGGTCCCTTACCTACGAGTTCTGCAAGAAGCTGGCGGCCAAGAAGCAGTTTGTTCCTGACATCGCGCTGGCCGGCGGGTACACGTTTGAAGACCAGATGATCAAGGGCCTGGCGCTGGGCGCTCCCTTCGTGAAACTGATCGCCTACGCGCGCTCGCCCCTGGCGGCGGCAATGGTAGCCAAGAACATCGGCAAGAGCATCGAAGCGGGCAGCCTGCCCATCTACATCCAGCGCTTCGGCCTGGGCGTGGACGAGATTTTCGTCACCACGTCGGAACTGAAGCACAAGCTGGGCGACCGCTTCAAGAAGCTGCCGGTGGGCGCCATTGGCGTGTACACCTACAACGAGCGCCTGGCGCAGGGCATGCGTCAGTTCATGTGCGGCATGAGGAAGTTCGGGCTGCAACACATCACCCGCGACGACATTGCCGCGCTCACACCGGAAGCCGCCAACATGACCGGTATCCAAAAGATGATGGACACGGATGCCGAGGAGTGCGAGGCGATTCTGGACGGGCACCATGCGCCCGCGAAGGGGACGAGCAAAACGAAGACTGCCCGGGCAGGGAAGTAGCCGGGCGGGAGAAAAATCCAGCAGCGTCCGCTAAACGGCGGATTTGGTTCCCGGAACGTAAGCCAACGCTGCAAGTTCCGGGCATTCTGGATGGTGCCGGGGTTCAATGAGCCCCGGCACTTCTTTTTTTCTGAGTGGCCGCTGACCCGCCCAGGCCCGCATTTATTCTTGATTTGACCCGGAGCCACCCTTCCCGCCGTTTTCTTTGGAGAACGCCCGAATCGCGATTGCGACGGTCCCCGAGGTTAGCTACAATTTTGTTAGCTAAGCGAGGTGAGCTATGGCGACCGCGACCATTCATCAGGCAAAAACGAATCTTTCCAAACTGATCGAGCAGGCGGAACGCGGGGAAGAGGTTCTGATCGCTCGCGGCAAAAAGGTCGTGGCCAGGATCGTGCCCGTAGCGGCGCCTCCCAAGCAACGTCGCCTGAACATATTCGAAGGCAAGTTCAAAGTGACTCGCAAGTTTTTTAAGCCGCTTCCCGAAGCGGACCTGGATGCCTGGAGTCAATGATACAAGTACTGCTGGATACCCACGCATTTCTCTGGGCGGTAACCGGCGATCCAAAGCTTCCAAAGCGGACACAATTGCTTTTGGCCTCGTTCGAAAACGAGGTGTTCGTATCGGCAGCATCGGTGTGGGAGATTACAACGAAGTTCCGATTAGGGAAACTGCCGGGAGCGCAGGGTTTGGCGGGAGACATTGCCGGCAGCGTCGAACGGTTGGGCTTCCATGCTCTTGCGATCTCCCTGGAGCACGCCGAAAGGGCAGGGCGGTTGCCTGGGCCTCATCGCGATCCATTTGACCGCATGTTGATCGCGCAGTCACAGGCCGAGAATCTGCCCCTGGTCAGCAACGAAGAGCTCTTTGACTCGTTCAGTATCGAACGCATCTGGTGAGGTCTTCCTAAGGGCTTCCCGTCGCAACCGCAGCCGGCGCGATGAAATTCAGCACGTTTTGCAGAATTCTTGCCTGGTAGTGGTACGAATTCAGCCCGCTGCCGTTGTAACGGCGGGCGGCATAGGCCCAATCGCAGGGAATCTGCGCCCGCACGGGAACATTGCCCGGCAAGTTCGCATAATACGGTGGCGATGGCGCCCACAGCAGCGACGAACCTGCATAAACCGGGTCGCCGGCATTGATGGTGACCAAGCCGGCATTGGTCATGCACTGCTGGCAGGCCGCCATGTAATTTGGGTCAGTGGCTGCGTAGGTGCACATCCGCAGCGGCCCGTTTCCATACTCCGCCTGCCGGTCATCGGCTTGCAGGTCCGAGGTGGCGCCATTTACGAAATTCTGGAACTTAGCATTAAGCTCCGCCACCGCCATGCTCACGTTTTGCACCGGGTCCTGCATGATCTGCGCCACCTCTTCGGGGCGGGGCGGATGGTGAAACAGGGTGTACTGGCCAATGCC
>JBEKOS010000241.1:0-6830 GCA_049521535.1 Terriglobales bacterium
CCACAATGGCATCGGAAATCTGATCGGCAATCTTATCGGGGTGACCTTCGGTAACCGATTCCGACGTGAATAGGATTTTATTTTTTGACAAGATGGAGCTCCTTAACAGGTGTTTTCAACCGCAGCGGCGGCGCCAGAGGCAAAGACTGAACAGACTGCGCCCGCGAAGCCTTGCAGGGTTACTTATGAGAAGTTATCAGAGTAGCAGGCGATTACGCAAGGAAGTTAACAAGCAGTTTACAGTTTTCAGTTGGCAGTTTGCAGCCGATAAAGCGCCCGCATCCCACTTCTATGCGAAACAAACCCGCGCAAATATGGGGCGCCAAGCCAACCTCCGGCTGCAAACTGTTGACTGTCATCTGTAAACTGCTTACGGCAGCATGCCTTCGGGCGTAAAGTTCACTGTGCGCGGGGTCCGGCTGTCGCCCAATGCGGGTTGGAGTTTGCCATTAAAGGAAACATCCACTCCGCCTGAATTTCCGGCGACCACCATCATCTTCTCTCGTGCACGGAATGACATTGTTTCCTTCGCGCCCAAGGTGCCTCGCATCAACTGCCTGCCGTCGGCAACCACGGAGACCCAGGAGGCCTCGCGGGCAAAAATTGCGACCTCGAACGAATCTGAGGCGCCGGAAGCGGCTGGTCTATTGACGGATACTGACTGTGGACTGGTGGCGGCCGAGCGCGGGTTGGCGGTCTGCATCGGCGCCAGATTGGAGTTGCCGTCGACGGGCGGTGGCGACTGCGAAGCCGCCTGCGAAGGAAAGTTCGCCGTGTTTGGCGACATTGCCTGACCCGGGCTGGCAGCCAGCGTCGGCGGCAGACTGGAACTGGCGGCGCCTGGAAGTATTGTGTCGGCAACCTTTTGCGGTGGCCTGATGGGCTCCGTTTTCGGTTGGCTGGCAACCGGAGGAGGACCCGCAGAGTGCGACGAAGGCTTCGCTCCTCCCAGGGAACGCAGCCGCGAGGTTATTGAAATTCCTCGATGGTACAAGAACGCGAACACTCCGCCAGTAGCCAATAGTAAGAGCAGAACGGCGGTTCCCACCAATCGCCTGACGTTGAGACCCGGTGCGGTACGGGGGCGCTCCCAATTGGCGGCGAGCTTCTTCAGATTCTCAGCATCCAGTCCTTGTTTCTCCTGGGCTTCCGCCGAAGCAGAGAGGTAGTCGGCAACGGATTGTTCTTCGTCCATACCAAGAAATCGCGCGTAGGCGCGGACGAAGCCTTTGTTGAATATTCCGCCGGGCAGTTTTTCGAACTCTTCGCGTTCCAGTGCCCGCAGCGCGCGAGTGCCTATCTTCGTGGCGCTGGCCATTTCCTCGAGAGAAACACCACGCATCTCGCGTTCACGCCGCAGCCGGTCTCCAAATCCCAAAGTGTTCTCCCGACGCCAGTAGTCGATCACGGACCTTCAATGGCCGCAGCCGCATACTGTGAGACAAAACGCATCATAAAGCAGCCGGCTACCGGCAGCAAGCAACCAACTTGCGGCAACCGCGATATTTATGGCTTGCCGCTGATCGTTGCAGGTTCGTATAATGCGCGCAGCCTGTGAATCCTGCGGAACGGGCTCAGAATTCTCCATGGACGACGCCGCCAGCACCGATCGCAAGCGCCAAGGTCAGGAATTGAACATCTTTCATGATGTCGCCAAGGCCCTTACTTCGTCGCTGGATCTTGACCGCATTCTGCAGACCATCATGGACAAAATGGCGGAATATTTTCGCCCGGACACGTGGTCCCTGCTGATGGTGGATGAGAACAAGGACGATCTATACTTCGCGATCGCAGTGGGCGAAGCAGCCGATACGCTGAAAGACGTTCGGCTCAAGCTCGGGGAAGGCATCGCCGGGTGGGTGGCCCGGACCGGTGAAGAAGTGATTGTTTCAGACGTCCAGACCGATGGGCGGTGGGCAAAACGAATCGACGAACTCACGCGGTGGAAGACACGATCCATCGTCTGCGTCCCGCTGAAATCCCGGCACCGCGTTTTGGGAGTGATTCAGTTAATCAATGTCCACATGGAACAGTTCAGTGAAAACGAGATGTTCTTCCTGCACGCGCTTTGCGATTATGCTGCCATCGCCGTTGACAATGCGCGCGCCGTGGAGAGAATCCAGGAACTTACCATCACCGATGATTGCACCGGACTCTATAACGCACGCCATCTTTACAAAACCCTGGAGGCCGAGGTATATCGTTCTGCGCGTTTCGGTTACGAATTCACGACGCTCTTTATCGATCTCGATTACTTCAAACGCGTGAATGACACGTACGGACATTTGGCCGGAAGCAAATTGCTGGCCGAGGTCGGCTATGCGATCAAGGCGAACCTGAGGTTGATTGATTTCGCTTTCCGCTATGGCGGCGACGAATTTGTTGTCATGCTGCCTCAGACCGGCAAGAATGCCGCCTTGGTCGTGGCCAAGCGCCTGATCGACGTTTTTCGCAACAGCTCATTCCTCGAAAGCGATGGCCTGCGGCTGAACATTCGCGCCAGCATCGGCATATCTACTTATCCGGAAGACGGGCCTAATGCGCATGAAATCATTCGCCGCGCTGACGAGATGATGTACGCCGTCAAGAACTCGGTTCGCGATAATATTGGCATCGCCCAGCGCGGCGTGCTCAGTCCCTAATTTCCCGGCTTTCTCCGGTTCAGGACCGGCGTGGATTCCTCTTTGCCAGGTTCCGGAACACGCGCGTCCCGGTTCGCCGGCGCCTTTGGATCGACCCCGAAATCCCAGACGTAGAGGTTCACCAGGTTGTCCGGCAGGACTTCAACCAATGCGTACTCGCCCGGCTCAAGAGAATCCTTTGGAGCAATCCGCAGCCAATATCCGGAATACTCCTGAACCGTCGCGGGGATGAACTTGTCCAGTTCGGAAAGCTTTCCCAGGACCGCTATCTTCACGTTACTCAGGCCTCTATCTTTCCTCTTGGGGTCAAAGTCGAGCCGCACAATTCGAAACCGGTCCTTTGGGTTGACCGCAGCCGATTCGGATTGCTTTCCGCCGGGGGCATCCGCTTCCTGATCGATGTCCACATAGAGAAACGGATTCGGAACATGGGACTGAACTCGGGCATGCGGCCCTGGTAAGTCGATCGTCTTTAGGGGTTGGCTGGAATCGATGGTGGCGCGCTTGACGTTGCGGCCAGACTGTTCTGCTTGAGCAGCTTTCTGGCTGATCTCGACCAGTTGAGCCTGCCGGTTAAAGACGTCCAGGAGAAAAACGCCCCCAGTGTCCGGCAAACGAAGTCCCGGAGCCACTGCGGGACGGATTTCGTCAAGTTGGTCGGGCTGGGTCTCATCGTCGTCCTCGGCGGTCTTTGCGTGCTCCACCTGAACGGAGAACTGGCGCGCGGGCGCCTCACGGGCATATTTTTCGGTAGCTGCCCAATCAACCAGCGACTTGGGCATTTCTTCCCATTCATCGCGCTCCGAGCTGAGATAGCGGACGCGGTCACCTTTGACATCAAGACCCTTGATTGGCTGGTAGGAACCGTCGGTCAGTATCAGTCGCTTGATCTCAAGATTCGGGGGAAGCGGGGTATTCGGCGCCGATTGGGAAGAGCTCGGATCGGTCCGTGATGATTGACTTGACGACTGGCTGCAAGCGGACACCGCCACCATTAACATCCCACAAAGGAATGCAATCGACCACAATTTCGACCCCAGGCACATAACGTGGATTTGATATTAGATGAAAGTGCAGGAACAGAGGAATTAGGGCATAATGGGTAATGAACCCCTCTGCACAGTTTCGATCTCCAAAAAATAAAAATCTACGAGGCGAAGATGCCGGCTAAATTCATTTTTGTGACCGGAGGAGTCGTTTCATCGCTTGGCAAAGGCCTGGCGGCGGCTTCGATCGGGTGCCTGCTGGAGAGCCGTGGGCTAAAGGTTTCGCTGCAAAAATTTGACCCCTACCTGAACGTCGACCCGGGAACCATGTCGCCCTTCCAGCACGGTGAGGTTTTTGTCACCGACGACGGCGCCGAAACCGACCTTGATCTGGGTCATTACGAGCGCTTCACCCACTCCCGCCTCACCCGCGACAACAACTGGACCACAGGAAGAATTTACGAGCAAATTATCGCCAAGGAACGTCGCGGCGATTACCTGGGCAAGACGGTGCAGGTGATTCCGCACGTTACCAATGAAATCAAAGCTGCGATGAAAAAGGTCTCCCAGGATGTGGATGTCTCGATTGTCGAGATCGGCGGAACGGTGGGTGATATAGAGTCATTGCCCTTCATCGAGGCCATTCGCCAGATGCGGCAGGAATTGGGGCGGGAACACACTCTGTTCATCCACGTCACCCTGGTTCCGTATATCGGCGCCGCCGGCGAGCTCAAGACCAAGCCAACCCAGCACTCCGTCAAGGAATTGCTCAGCATCGGCATTCAGCCAGACCTGTTGCTTTGCCGGACCGATCGCTTTCTCTCCGCTGATATCAAGTCGAAGATCGCGCTCTTCTGTAATGTTGAGGAAGAAGCCGTTATTACCGCCAAGGACGTTGATTCCATCTACGAAGTCCCGCTGGTCTTTGCGCGGGAAAATGTGGACAGCCTTTGCCTGCGTTACTTACACATGAGCGCCCCTGCCTCCGACTTACAACGCTGGGAGCAGCTCGTCCACAACATCTACAATCCGCACGGTGAGGTGCAGATTGCCTTGGTGGGCAAGTACGTGGAATACGAAGATTCATACAAGTCGCTCAAGGAAGCCCTACTGCACGGCTCACTGCCGCATCGCGTGAAAGCACGGCTCACGTGGATCGAAGCCGAGGGTCTGGAAACCAAGGACAGCAGTTACGAGGCGCAACTGGAAGGCTTCGACGCCATCCTTGTCCCGGGGGGTTTTGGCCGGCGCGGTATTGCCGGCATGCTGAATGCGATTCGTTATGCGCGCGAAAATGCGGTGCCCTATTTTGGTATTTGCCTGGGGATGCAGACGGCGTGCATCGAATTTGCGAGGAATGTATGCGGGCTGGAGGACGCGAATTCCAGCGAGTTTGACCCGGCGACGCCGCACCGGGTGATTTACAAACTGCGTGAACTGCGCGGCATCGAAGAGCTCGGCGGCACCATGCGGTTGGGCGCCTGGCCTTGCGTGCTCACTCCAGGTTCGCAAGCCCATAATGCCTACGGACAGTTGGAAATCAGCGAACGGCATCGCCATCGCTACGAATTCAATCAGGAATATCGGGAGCAACTTGTCGCCAACGGGCTGAGCATAACCGGACTGACTCCGGATGGGACCTATGTCGAAATTGTAGAGATTCCGAACCATCCATACTTCCTGGGCTGCCAGTTTCATCCTGAATTCAAATCGAAGCCGCTTGAACCGCATCCATTGTTCAGCTCGTTTGTCGGCGCGGCCAAGCAATATCGTATGAATCGAGCAGTCAAGAAGGCGGGAGAGGAACTGGAGATGTTCATGCGCCCGGAAAAAGTAGCCCGACTATAGGTTAGCAGCAAGCAACAAGCCGGACGAATTCCCTGAGAATCGGTTGCATCGCCTCTGTTTGCTGCTACTTGCTTGTTGCTTTTTGTGTCTTACTATGTCCTTCACCATCGGCAATCACGTCTCTGTAGGCGCTGGCGAGTTATTTGTGATCGCCGGCCCTTGTGTTATTGAGAGCGAGGAACATGCGCTTCGCATGGCTGAGTCGATCGCAAGAATTACCCGCGAGCTGCATGTTCCTTTTATTTTCAAAGCCAGCTATGACAAGGCCAACCGCACCTCGAGCAAGAGCTTCCGTGGCCCCGGCTTGCGAGAAGGACTGCGCATTCTTCACAAAATCCAGCAGCAATTGAAGGTATTGGTTCTGACAGATGTCCACGAGACCGCCGATGTGCCTGAGGTTGCTGAGGTAGTTGATGTGCTGCAGGTGCCGGCTTTCCTCTGCCGCCAGACCGACTTGCTCGTTGCATGCGGCAAGACCGGAGTAGCTGTGAACATCAAGAAGGGGCAGTTTGTGGCGCCGTGGGACATGCTCCATGCCGTCGAGAAAGTGCAAGGCACCGGAAATGCGCGTGTTTTTGTGACCGAGCGAGGCGCATCTTTCGGCTATAACAATCTCGTGGTGGACATGCGTTCCCTTGCCATCATGCGCGCCTTCGCGCCTGTGGTTTTTGACGCGACGCATTCGGTACAGTTACCCTCGGCCGCGAATGGAGACGGAACGACTGTCTCTGGCGGACAACCGGAGTTCATACCGCTGTTGTCACGCGCGGCCGTAGCCGCAGGAGTCGATGGGGTCTTTATGGAAGTCCACAACGATCCCGCGCATGCGAAATCCGACGGGGCCAACGCGCTGCCGCTGGCACAGTTGCCGTCGGTCTTGCGACAATTTCTTGCGATCCAGCAGGCCGTGAAACCTTCTTCGCCTCAGATTGACGCAGATAAACGCTGATCGAACAGGAAGTGGATTTGTAATCCGCGTTCATCCGGGTCAATCTGCGGCGAAAAATTCCACATATGACTGGCGAGAATGTAATTCGCATTGAAGCCGAGGCGCTGCGGTCGCTCGCCGATCGGCTGGCAGGGCCGATGGCGCCTGTGTTCGATGACGCAATCGAGTTGCTTTACCTCTGCACCGGGCGCGCGGTGGTTACTGGCATGGGGAAGAGCGGCATTGTAGCGCGTAAGATCGCCGCGACCCTCAGTTCGACCGGAACTCCCGCTCTATTCCTTCACCCAGCCGAGGCGTTGCATGGCGATCTGGGAATGCTGGTTGCAGGGGACGTAGTGCTAGCGCTGTCGTCGAGCGGCGAAACCGAGGAAATCTCGCGCCTGCTGGCCACCGTAAAGCGACTTG
>JBEKOS010000242.1:0-6828 GCA_049521535.1 Terriglobales bacterium
CACGCAGATGAAATTCACACCGAAGGTCCGCAAGCCCCGCCGCCGAGATGCAGTCTTCCAGACCTCGTCCCGGCCCAATTGTCTGGCTGAACCAGTACAACCGGAGCGGGGTACTTCGACGAGAAAAATCCGGTTCCTGCCGTGGCAGCACAAAGGTATTGTTGATTACCAACGGGCGCTTGCCATACTTGTCCCAGTAGGCATCGGCTATGCTGTTGCTCGCAGTTGTAAGAAACGTCGCCTCGCGAAAAACCACTCCCTCTGCGGCCTCAGCCAAGCTCTTGGATAATTTACCCTCTATACTGTTAGAATACTCCCCGCTATGAAAGTCCTCCAAGTCAATAGCATAAGGTACTCGCAGGCATCTCCCAGCATGTGCGGTGGCCGCCATTGCGCCGCCGCCTCCGTAAATCAGGTCAGCGTGTCGCTGAACACTGGCACTGACCAACTCTGGAAAAACCCGCGTCGTCGCCCTGCCTAAAAGGGACAATGGAAGCCGCAACGAACCGGCAATTCGTGCCAGGGATCTCGCTCCGCGCATACGTAAGCCGGCGCGAAGACGCACTAGATTTGCCGTGTCACGACTGTAATCTACGACCATCCAATTCAGCTTTCGGGTCATTCGCAGGTGACGGTCAGCCTCGGTTGCCCAAGGCTCAAAATTAGTGCTCACCACGCGAACATCGTATCCAGCCTCAAAGAGTGACTGTGCCGCTTTAAGCATGCGCGGACAACTGGACAGGTGTCCTGCCGTTATGACGCAAATATTGATTGCAACCTCCGCGTATTGGGCCGACCTCTGCGCCCCTGCTGAAAAATTAGATGGAGCGCCTTGTGCCGGGCATAATTGTTGCTCTTCACGTCCAACCTCGTGCGATATACTTTGATAATCGAGGAAAACTTCAATTCTTGCAACGACTAGGACAACTCGTCCGAGAAATAAGCAGCCTGAGTGCGGAAAAACTTTGGCGGATCGCATCCAATCCAAGCAAATTGTCCGCGCATTTTGCGCGGCCGGTGAGTTTGTCGCCCACGCGGTCACTCGTAAAGTTGTTTCCCGAGGTTGGCCTACCAGATGCCGAGGACTGCCGACTGGAGCTTCTTAGAAACCATCGATTCTACGAAGAAGTGAACAGCCGCCTAATTGAGAAAAGAGGTCGGCGAACCGACTTTTCGGGATGGTACGAATTCCTTTTTCTGGCTGTCCGATTTGCCAAACCAGAGGTGATGTTCGAGACCGGTATCTTCGACGGCGCCTCGAGCGCGTTGATCCTGCAGGCAATGCACGACAACAACAAAGGCATCTTGGTATCGTTTGACCTTCCTGCAAAGGAGGTTATGCCCGGCTCGACGAATGCTATGGCTGATGGGACTTTACCTCCCGGCTGTCAGCCTGGATGGCTTGTTCCGGATCGCCTGCGCTCTCGCTACAGGCAGGAATTGGGCGACAGCAGACACCTTCTCCCAAAGTTATTCGCCGAATATCCAAGCATTGACATTTTCTTTCACGATAGCCTCCACACTTTTGAACACCAGTACTTTGAATATGGTCTTGGATGGGAACACTTGCCGCAAGGGGGACTGCTCTTGAGCGACGACATTTACTGGAGCAGTGCTTTCCATAAGTTTTGCCGCCAGAATTCAAAAACCTATACGCGCGTAGCAAATGTATTCGGTGCGGTGCGCAAGTAATTTAAGTGATAACCCGCCAATTCACCGTGATTTGCTGTGGTGAATATTTGAATTCGGTGGCGGAATGAACAACCGGTGACTGGAGTATGACAAACCAGAATTCAGAAAAATTGGCGGCGATCTTTCGCGCCGTTTTTCGACTACCCGCGACCGTCAATGTTTTCAGCTTGAGCCAGGCCAGCAATGCAAGCTGGGACTCGCTTGCGCACGTTTCCCTCATCGCGGCGCTGGAGGACGAATTCAATCTAAGCTTCCAGCCCGACGAGACTCTTCGCATGGTTTCGTATGGCGCTACTTTGTTAATACTTCAGGGAAAAGGGTTGTGATCCAGTTTGAGGTTGCGGATTGTTTATGCTCAGATTTTTCGCTCGCAACAATAACCCTTGACGGAGATCGCTCTCGGGCGGAGAAGGGTTTGGAATAGCGACGAATTACTGTTAGAGAAGCGTCGAATTGTATCAGGGGTCGGTCTTCAGGCATGTCGCACATGCTGTGCGATGCGACAGCTTTAAGGCTCGGGTTGCGGGCTGTGCAGTTTTGCCACAGGCAGCTTGGCACGTTTCCTGATTCGGGCGATATCGTAGCCAAACCTGAAGGATCAAATGAAATTTCTTGAAGCACATCGGATCCTTGCAACCTTTCGCGGCGGCGAGCCATTTCGTTTTCTTCTAGCAATGTCGGGTACATCAAGCCCTTTGGATTTCTATTCGCGCGCAGTTGCCGCCGAGCGCGGTCGCACCGCCGAAGTGCACGTTCTTCCGTTTGGAACCCTGGGGCAATGGCTAATGCAAATTCCAAACGCCTCCGACCTGGAGGTCGCGCTGCTGTTCCCGTGGGATTTCATTCCTGAAGTCGATTGGCGCACGGGGTTGCCGGCGCGCACGCACGCGCCTGAAGCATTGCGTCAAGGGGCCTCCCGAATAGCAAAGCGTCTGCAGGACCGGGGCGCAGGACTACTGTACGTCCCGGCGCAAATTCCCCCTCTACTATTGAATACCGCTGAGAATGTCGCTCTCTCGGCATGGCTGACTTACTTTGCAACGTCCATAGGCGCCGACATAATTCCGGAGTCCTGTTTCTCACTCTCCACTTACTTGGCTAGCGGATCACCGATCACGGGATCGAGTATGGGCCGTGTGGCAGAGGCGATCGTCGGAAAGGCGCTAGCTGCAGAGGACTCGGCAGCTCCGGAACCATACAAAGTACTGGTCACGGATTTCGATAATACTATCTGGGCGGGTGTCGTCGCAGAAGATGGCCCTGAAGGAATTTGTTGTCTATCTGAGGGAGCCGGGTATCCGCACTTTGTATACCAAACGTTCCTCGCCAAGTTGAAGCGGGAGGGAACACTGCTGGCTGCGGTCAGCCGCAACGAATTTGAGAGCGCCGTTGCTCCGCTACGCGCAGGGCGCATGCAGTTGGGGGAGAATGATTTCGTTTCAATAAAGTGCACCTATGGAGCCAAATCGGTGGAGATTCAGGCTCTGGCAGACAACTTGGGCTTAGGCTTGGAATCATTCGTGTTCGTCGACGATAACCCAGTTGAATTGGCGGAAGTTGCCGCAGCGCTTCCGAAGGTCTGCTGCCTCCAGTTCCCCCACAACGCCGAGGAACTCCCGCGCCTGTTGGCGGAGATCAGGCGGCGCTTTAGCCGGAAAACTCTTACCGACGAAGACTCCCACCGAACAGAACTTTACCGGCTGCGCAGCGCAGCCCAGGCTCTCAGGGTCACGCACATCAATGCCGAGGGCGCCGACCTCACTGAGTTCCTGCACAGGCTTGAAATGAAGCTGGTTGTTCATGACCGTACACAAACAGAACGAACGCGTGCTGTCCAACTGATCAACAAGACTAACCAGTTCAACCTAAACGGCGTGCGCTTAAACGACGATGCAATACAAAATGTCCTGAACGGCGGTGGCCGCCTGTATGGGGCAAGCCTCACTGACCGGAGCGGCAACCACGGAGAAATTCTGGCATGCCTGATTGCGCCCGAAGGGACTATTTTGTCGCTGGTGCTCTCCTGCCGCGTCTTTCAGCGTCGCGTCGAGTATGCATTTCTCGCCTGGCTGGCAAACAGGATACCCGCTGAGGTTCGGATGCGATTTCAGCCTACCGGGCGCAACGACCCATTCCGTGCATTCCTTGAGGACCCCGCATTTTTGAAAGGAGCAGGCGGGGAGATCGTTTTCGACGCCGCAAGCTTTTCGTGCGCACACCGGACGGACTTAGAATTATTTGAACTGACAACTGAAATCTGAGGACAGCAGATACCGCGAGCCCTTAGTCAGACAGCAGACTTGCTGCTTCTGGCTTTCCTATAAAGCAGTCCGGCCTTAGATATGACCCGGACCTGGATTCGGCGATCACCGGTCATACCATCTCCGTGCCAGCCGGTGGCAGCACGAAATGCCCGGGGAGAATTCCTCTCCTGTCCAAGTACCATCCAATCGGGTGCTCGAACGCGCGCCGCTTAAAGCCCAGCTTGATTGCGACGCGTTCGCACGGATCCGACGGACAGCGGAGGACAACGGCATCCGACGTGTCCGCGCTCGCCAGGGCGACGGTCGAGAGAGCAACGCTCAACGCGGACTCAGATACTGGCCCCCAAATGTCTGCAATATTAACGACTCGTACTTGCCCGCGATATCCACGAGCCCCCCAGGAGACTCCGATAAAGCAGGTTTCCTCTCCACTGCGAAATTCGTAAATAGCCGACCTGGGTTCTGGGACATCGAAGTAGCGCCACCGAAGGAAGCTAGAATCCCGTAGCAAGGTCAGGCCGCCACTGCCCGCCTCAGCACTCGCGACTAGTCCACCTCTGCCTTCTGCTTCTTCAGGATTCACAAGAAGCCTCAACGTCGCGGTGCGGTGCGGCGCCAGCTTCAGAGGCCGGTAAAGGTTTGCCAGGCCTCCAACTGCGCGTGCCATAACTGCTCCCGGTGTCTTAAGTCGCCGATGTGCCGCTTCCTCGAGCAATGGGCCGGTTCTTAGAGCTCCTACTAACTCGAAGTCGGTTTTAGGCAGCATTTGCGCACGCCTTGCCTGCCAAATCCTCCCGGCCAATTCGTGGGCGGTGCTGCAATACAAAACGTGCTGTTCCTGGAATGCAATAAACGCCTGAAAGATAGCCCCGCCAACTCCTCGATGCGCTTCGGAGACATAAAACGCGCTGTTCATTAAGAACAGCTCGGCCCGCTCGCCGACCAGATAACGGAAAGGCACGCATAACATGGCGCCAACAACGGCTCCCGTTTCTTCCCTTACCGACCAGCCCAGCGGAATCGACGGGGTGCGCGCCGGGTTGCCAGCCATCCAACGCAGTCGAGCTGAGACTCTGGGCAAACCATCGGCGCCAGGAGGCGCCTGACCAACGAAAAATGCGGCCAATTCGTCAATATGTGCGTCCGCGATGTCCGCGAGGCGCACAACGGAGTTTTCATTTGCAGACGCGACCATAGAGGTGTGATGAGTTGCTGGCAAACGGCGACCTGGAATTAGCCGTGACCTTTCAGCGTCTCCCAGCGCTAACTGACCGCCGCGGATCCCCCTGTCAGACATGGGTGCGGCGGTTCCTCGCGCACGCGTCCAAAGCCTGGCTGGCCGTGACGAATTCAGCGCCCGGCATAGCCCTAAGCCGCCTTGCGTTCTCAACAAAATTCTGTACACCGGCCGCCGTCAGGTCCTCCGGATGAAAATAGAAGGCCCAGCATTCAGCATTCGGCTCCACTAACTTGGGCAGACTCGTCCAGGATTGCGTCATCAAACGGGTCTTATGACCTAGACCCTCCATACTGAAATTTCCGTGGGCCACGCGCCAGCAAACCCTTCTTATCACACCCGCTGAGTCGTTCTTGAATTGTGTAATTGGGATCTCTAAGATGGCTCGCGCATCTCGGCTGCCCTCTTTTCGGTAATCCTGGCGAGAAGGATAGTAGGGGAGTTCGGGGCATCCCTGCCAATTGACGACGAGTTTGACTGACCCGCAACGGTGCCAGGTCAAATTGCCAGGAAGCGCAGAAAAATCGACGCGAACCTTTGCCTCTTCAAGGAGGTCAAACACACGGTTACTGCCAAAATCCCAGCCCACTCTTACCGCCCGGATATCGAAGTGGCGAGAAAGATTCTGGTGCGCCTCGTGGAACCACGCCGGATCCGGATCGAAGCAGTTTACGCCCGACTGCATAGACATACAGTGAAAGTGCCATCCAAGCTCGTGCCCACTACCCATTAACTCCAGCCACAGTCTTGCGCGAGACTCATATCCTGAAGCGAAAGACCCGGTGGCAAAACGAATGGAGTCGTCGGCACGAATAAGCCAAGTTATTGGCGGCAACTCCGCACCCATCAAGGCTTTCAACGTTGAAATTCCGTCAGTTGTGAGCCAGATGTCCCCCGTCGGCCGCGAATCCAGTATGGCCGGAAGGTGCGGATCGACATCTGCGCCAATCACGATTTTCATGAGCTTGATTACGATGAAGATCCTTTCTGTTGCTATTCTGACTCTCAACGTGCGACTTCTCTTCTCCTACCAGGCGTGAACTGCACGCAACGGGCTATCCCTGTGAATGAAGACGGCGTCTCCCATACGCAACCTCCGATTCCCAAGGGGTGAGCTCAAAGCTGCGAAATCATACAGTTCCATGTTTTGTGCGCGCAGAAACGCCACTAGGTCAGCAAATACAGGTTCGTCCCACGAAGATGAACCGGCAGCGGCCCCTGCCGCACCAGAGGGCCGGTAAAAGGACACTTCCGTGATCACTACTTCCACGTCTCGCAGCAGCTTGGCGGCGCCGCGCAACGCAGCCAATTCATGATTTTCCAAGTCCAGCTTCAACAGTGCACGATCTTCGGGACTGATTGAGATAATGTCGTCCAAAATTGCTGCCGGCAGTTCCACGCTGTCAACTGCCGGCCCCGGCGACACCCACGCGCCAGACGAGCCATTCGCTCCGACCATGTGAACTGACCTGACGCCGGGTTCGCTCACAGCGACGGCGTGCAAGCGGCCATCCTGCATTCGCCCGGCAAGCGCCTCCAGATGGGGATGGCACTCTGGTTGCGGCTCGACCAGATGATAGACAGCGTGCGGAAAAATGGCACTCGCCAGTCTGGTCCAATCTCCGACATTCGCGC
>JBEKOS010000243.1:0-13650 GCA_049521535.1 Terriglobales bacterium
CCGAGATGCCACAGGTATTCTGTTTAACGACGACGAGGGAACGGAGAACGGCGGGCTCATCTTCGGCGGGAGGAAGGACAAGGACGGCGTCACCCATAGCTGGGGGCATCTCAGCTTCGACGAATATCAGCGCGATCAAACGATGGTGCTGGAATCGAGCAGCGACGGGGACTCACGCGCCACTTACTACGAACTCAATGACGACTCCACACCCTGGGCCATCACGCCTGAGGTTTCGGCGGAGTTCCAGCGGGTGAAGGCGATGCCGCCAGGCGCTGCGCGCAACGCGGCCAGCCAGGCGCTTCACGCTAAATACCCCGGTGGCATAGTCAATCGCGGCTACTTCGGGCGGGCACGGGACAAATCAGTCAGCCTCAGCCTTAAAGACCAGCAGGGGAGGGAGCGATTGGTGGCGCGAGTCGCTCCGGACGGCACGCCGGAAATCCAGTTTCTCGATGCGGCCGGTAAGGTCCTCCGCACGATCGGCGCCAATGCGGAGTAGCAGCAACTAGAAGCATCCGCCGTTGCAGCATTGGCGTTTGGACTCCCTCTCCCGTGCAGCAGTCTCGGAACTCTGAATTCGGGACTTCCTAATTAGCCCTAAATTTCCGCCCTCTGGGCTTTCCTCCTGGTGTTTACTAAGGGAGTTCCTATTTTCGCACTCGTTTTTTTAATGACTCATGCGCCGGTTTTCCATCCCAGACAAGCTGCTGCCCGGATCGCTGAGCCAGAGCCGGGTGCGCTGTGGCAAAGCCTCTTGCCATTGCGCCAAGTCCGACGACCCCGGTCATCCCGTCTGGTCGCTCACCTTCATGGTCGAGGGCAAAAAGCGCGTCGAACACATTCCCGCACGTTGGGTGCAGCAGGTGCAGCAGCGGGTGCAGGCCGGGCGCGAATTTCAGGATGCGGTCCGCGAGGTGCTGGCCGCCAATGCCCAACTGCTGGCTTTAGCCAAGCGGCAGAAACTGCCCCGTCGGTGAGAAGCCCTACGCCAAGGCGCATCTTGCGGTATGTGACCGGCGTGCTGCAGCTGCAGCGCTATTTGCAATCGCCGGGCGATGGGCGACCTCAACCGCAGATTCCCGCCAAGGCTTTGCTCTGGGCGTTGCTGATTGCGGAGGTGTTGCGGCAATACAGTTTCTTGGCTATCGAAGCCCTGGCCGGATCGGCACTCCGTTCGCGGCTGGGCATCAGCGCCTCCTTTGGCGATGATGCCTTGAGCTACTTCACCGAGCGCTTAGATCCAGAACCTACTCGCCTGGCCTTGGCCGCCACCCTGCACCGCGCCAAACGCAACAAGGCCTTCGACGGTTCCCGCTTCCTCGGCTTAGCGATTGATGGCACTGGCGCCGGGCGAAGTGGGCAGCGGAGGTGCAAGCTCTGTCGCCCCTTCCGCGATAAGAACAAAGAGGTGGCCGGATATCACCACCAACTCACGATGATCAGCGTGGTGGGGACCGGACTTTCCCTGCCCTGCGATATCGAGCCTTACGGTCCCGGGGACAGCGAGTACGCTGCGGCCCAGCGTCTGCTGCGGCGCGCACTTTCCAACCTCGGCCCCCGTTTTGCCGATTACGTAGTGGTGGATAGCGGTTTCGCCACGGCTCCGTTCCTGCACACGGCCGATGAACTGCGACTGCCGGTGATCGCCCGTCTGAAAGATAATCTGCCCGAACTGTTCACCGCGGCACGCCGACGCTTCGCCCGTCAGGCCCCACACCTGACCTTTCGCCACGGCCAGGACCGCGTGGAAATCTGGGATGCCGACGACTTCGATCCTTGGGAAACCTTAAAGTGGGAGACGGTACGGGTTTTGTTCTATCGTCAGCACAAACCCAATGGCAAGATTGTTGAGGCTTACTGGCTGACCAGTTTCCGTTTCCGCCAGGTGGGGAGTCGGTCCCTATTTGCTCTCGCCAAGAGCCGGTGGGAGATCGAGAACCAAGGCTTTAACGATGCCAAGAACCGCTATGGCATGGAACACATCTGCCATCATCACGCCAACAGCCTGCTGCTGGGTTGGCTGCTGATTGCCCTGGCGCTTATGATCGAGCGGCTCTATCGCCTTCGCTTCCTCCATCGCGGCGAGCATCGTCGCCTCAGCGCCATTGCCTTAGTGCGTCTTTTGTGGTGCAGCTTCGCCGCGCGCCCCGCGCTCGACACCAGTTAAGCCAATCCCCTTCCACTGGCTATGTTGTGCGCCGCGCTCTTTCCCAACCCCTTGCCCAGCCCCGCCGCCCAGGCGCTGGGATTTTTTCGCCCTGAAAATCGCCCCCTCAGACCATCTTTGCCCATAGGGCGGGAAAACCAGCAAGATTAGCCTTCGGACAAATCCTGGTCAAGAAAGCTCCGAGATCGCTGGCTCCAGGCAAAGCAGGTCGATTATGGTGCGGTCGTTGGCTATAATCAAAGCATTTGAAGCTTCCTTTCCAACTTGGTTCGCTTGTCTTGCTGTTGTCGGTAATGGCGGTGGCCCAGGTGGCAACACCCACGCAAGGCCGCACTCCAATTTCGCATGACAACGGTGACCTTGCCTCGCGAACGCTCTTGCTGTTGCCCTTTGACTCTGCGTCCCGAGAATCCGGATCCGCATGGATTGGCGAGTCGTTTCCCGAGGTGCTGGGGCAGTGTATGCAGGCCAGTTCGCTATTTATTTTTCCGCGGGATGACCGCATTACCGCCTTTGACCACGCCGGGATACCGGCGAATTCGCGCCCCTCTCATGCGACTTTGTATCGCATCGGCCAGGAGATTGATGCGGACTACCTGGTGTTGGGACACTACGAGATTGCCGGCAGCACCCTTAAGGCTGAGGCGCAGCTCCTGAGCGTAAAGGGATTACGGCTGTCAGCGCCGCTCAGTGAATCCGGGCCGGTAAATCGCCTTATCGAAATAGAAGCGGCGCTGAGTTCCGACCTGTTGTGGGCTCTTGACCCTGCTCATCCTGCGGGATCCCGTCAGGAAGCGACCTCCGCAGCGCCGGCGGTGCGGCTTGACGCACTCGAGAGCTACATTCTTGGCATCACTGCGACGGATGACTCCCAGCGGATTCAGAGGCTTCACGAGTCACTGAAGATTAACCCAAACTATGTTCCTGCCATGATGGCGCTGGGGCGGTCTTACTATCGATTGCGCGATTATGAGTCAGCGGCAGCCTGGCTGGGACGCATACCCCGGAGCAACCCGTCAGCGCGGCAGGCTGCTTTCTACGCTGGACTGGCCTACTACCACCTTGGCGAATTTGAAAAATCCGAGAATGCACTCGCGTTTGTTGCATCGCAGTTCCCCCTGACGGAGGTCAATAACAATCTCGGCGTGGCTGAGTTGTTGCGCGGAAAAACCAAGGCTGCAAGCGTCTGTTTTCAAAAAGCGGTCGAGGCCGACCCTTACGATCCCGACTATCGCTTCAACCTGGCGCTGGCGTTATACAAGTTGGGGGACAGTGCCAGTGCAGCGCGGGAGTTGCGGGAAGCCGCAAAGGTAAAAACCCCCGACGCCGACATGAAATTGCTTCTTTCTCTAACCGAGGCTCCCAAGACGGCTTCGACGAGCGGACAAACAGCGACCCCGGCGGCCCCATCCGCACATCGCTCACCAGGCATGCAATCGACCTCGGCAGAGGGAGCCGGACATGCGAGTCCGGCAGTCCGCCTTCCCAGGGAAAGAATAAAGACGCACTATAATGAATCTTCCTTCCGGCAACTGGCCCTCGACATTCGCAACAGCAACGAGGCGCGCTGGGCACACAGCGATCCGCCCCAACACGCGGCCTATCACGTGGAACATGGCCAGGAGCTACTTAAGCAGAGTTTTGTTGCCGAGGCCGTCACCGAGTTTCGAGAGGCTACTTACCTCGATCCCTTCAATGCTTCCGCCCATGCCGGGTTGGCGGACGCTCTCGAGAAAGCCTCAGCCGGAGAAAATGCCGCCGAATCTTCGACAGAGGACGATACGGCGGCGGCACGGCGGGAAGCCCAGGCCGCATTGCGGCTGCAGCCGTCGGTTGAGGCCTACCTGGTCCTCGCGCGACTCGATTTGCGTGAGTATCACACCGCAGCCGCTGCTGAAAATGTGAGTCGCGCGCTGGCCCTGGATCCGTCCAATGAGCAGGCACTGGCCTTGAAACAATCGCTTGGCCCAAACTCGCAGGTCACTGCCAACCCAGTGCCAGCAGTCCACCGTGAACAGAAATGAAGGCTTCAGATTTCAGCATTAAGAAACCGGGGCGCCGTTGGCAAGATCATCGAGAGCTGAACTGGTTTCTCCGCGTTCTTGATTCTGAGTTCTTAATACAGAAATTCTTCTTCCTGTCTCTGTGGCTCTGTGCTGGATTTTGCCTGCCGGCGCGCGCTGAGGTCGTCAAGATCGTCGTCAATGACACGATTCATCCGATTACCGATGAATACATTGGCCGGGCGATTGCCGAGGCGGAGAGAGTCCACGCCGATGCGCTGGTGATTGAACTGAGCACGCCCGGAGGCCTGGCGACCTCCATGCAGCAGATCATCTCCAAGATGCTGGCGTCCAAGGTTCCGGTTGTAGTCTATGTGGCTCCGAGCGGGAGCAGTGCGGCTTCTGCCGGTTTTTTCATCCTCGAGGCCGCTGACGTCGCAGCCATGTCCCCGGGCACCAACACCGGAGCGGCACACCCGGTCTCACTCGTTGGCGGCGGCCAGATGGACGCGGTCATGAAGGAAAAAGTCGAGAACGATTTTGCGGCGCTGATGCGCTCGGTGGCGTCAAAGCGCGGTCGCAATGTCGAGGTCGCGGAAAGCACCGTGCGCCAGTCCAAGTCTTTTACCGAGGAAGAGGCGCTAAAGAACCATCTGATTGACGTCATTGCCACGGACCAGCAGGACCTCTTTCGTCAGCTCGACGGACGCACCATCAAACGCTTCGACGGTACGCAAGTCACGCTTCATCTCGCAGACCAAGCGGTGCGCACTTTTCCCATGACCTTGAAGCAGCGTATCCTCGCGCACCTGATGGACCCGAACGTTGCCTTCATTCTGCTGGCAGTCGGATTGCTAGCTCTATACACTGAATTCAATCACCCTGGTGCCGTCGTTCCCGGCATGGTAGGCCTGATCTTCATCCTGCTGGCGGTTTTCGCATTCAATCTGCTACCGACGCGTTTTGCCGCCGTGGCGCTTATCCTGCTGGCATTCATATTGTTTGCCCTCGACGCGAAGTTCGGCGCGCATGGCGCCCTGGCCGTGGGCGGAATTGGCAGCATGATACTCGGCGCGCTCCTTTTGGTGGATTCCCCTATACCCGAAATGCGCGTTCATCTGGTTACTGCGCTTTCGGTAAGCATTCCGATTGGAATCATTACCGTGTTTCTGGTGAGCATTGCGATAAAAGCGCGAAGAAACAAGGTCATGACCGGAGCTCAAGGGCTTGTGGGGGCAATCGGCATCGCTCGCACGTCCTTAACGCCGACAGGAAGAATTTTCGTGCATGGCGAACTCTGGAACGCAGTCGCTTCCGCGGTTGTCAATGCGGGCGATGAAGTGACAGTGCGTGCGGTTGACGGCCTTACACTACGGGTAGAGCCAGGAAGGCGTCTGTAGGGCTGGCGGAGACAAGAACGTGAACGATGGGCTCAGCAGCAGCCACTCCCGTGTGAGGAAGTTCGTAATTTTCTAAACGGCGTAGGATCCCACCCGGTAGCAACTAAGATTGGCCCGAATCCACTCTATTGTCTGCCGCAGGCCTTCTTCCAAGGTAACTCGCGGCGCCCAAGCAAGGAGTTCGCGCGCCTGTGTGGCATCTCCACACAATCGCTCAACTTCGCTGTTTTCAGGGCGGATACGCTGGTCTTCAGAAAGCAGGGTCAACTTTTTCCCCAACAGCTTTCCGACCATGGCAGCCACCTCGCGCACGCTGACTTCAACCCCGGTGCCGAAATTGACCACGCGGCCAACGGCATCCCTGCTGCCAGCCAGGCTGATGAATCCCTCCACCGTATCGGCAACGAAATTGAAATCCCGCGTCGGGTGGAGCGAGCCCACCCGAATCTGCGACCCGGAAAGCGCCTGCGTAACGATCGTCGGAATGACGGCCCGGGCGGACTGGCGCGGCCCGAAGGTATTAAAGGGGCGGGCGATGGATACCGGTAACCCGAAGGAAAGATAGTACGACTCAGCAAGTTTGTCCGCAGCAATCTTGGTGGCCGAATAAGGAGATTGGCCTTGTAACGGATGCCGTTCATCGATCGGGACATACTGTGCCGTGCCATAAACCTCGCTGGTCGAGGTGCAGATCACCCGCGAAGTTCCCAGATCACGCGCTGCCTGCAGCACATTGAGCGTTCCGTCGATGTTGGTGCGCACGTACGATTGTGGCGCGCGATAAGAGTAGGGAATGCCAATCAGCGCAGCCAGGTGAAAGACCACTTCCCTGCCCTGCATGGCCTCATGCACGCAATTGGAGTCACGCACATCCCCCAGGATGATCTCGACACGATTGCGATCCGGAAGCTCCTCAAGCCAGCCCGCCCTCCCATTGGAGGTGTATCGCACCAGAGCGCGGACATCGGCACCCAGTGCGGCAAGCCGTTCCGTCAGGTGGCTGCCGATGAATCCGCCTGCGCCGGTCACCAGGACTCTGCGTCGAGCCCAGTCACCGCTTGCCCCTTGCCGTTTTTGCCATACCAATGCCCTGCCGTGGCGACCGGCTATTGATGACCGGCGACCACTCTTCATACAAGTCCCTCAGTCATGTCGGCTTCCGCTTTTTCGTAATGCTCAACGCGGCCGATATCGAGCCAGTATTCGCGCACCGGAAAGCTGATAACCACCTTCTTCTCCCCGATGGCGGCTACAATTAAGTCTGGCATATCAAAGCGGCAGTTCGGCGGAATCAAGCTGCACAAGGCGGGGTTTACAATATAGATTCCAGCGTTGATGAACTGTCTTAAGACCGGCTTCTCGGTGATGCCCGTGATCCTCACGCCACCAGGCTCGACTTCCAAAACGCCAAAAGGAACTTCTATGTCGTACTGGCGTATTCCCACGGTAAGATGAGCGCCGTGCTCGTGATGAAAATCGAGCATCGCGCGAATATTAACCCCAGTAAGTGACGCCCGTTGACGGGCAACATCGGTTTGGGCAGGCTGTCAGTTAGCGGTCGGAGCCGGTTGCCAAATCCACCCGCCATAATGACGCCAGTCAAGGGCAATGCAGATTCGCGGAGCAAGTCGTTTAACACTGCCAAGCCCGCTACTCGTCCTTCAGCGTCCATCAGTGGAACTTGTCTGATGCTATGGACATTCATTAATGCAATCAGTTCTGCCTCCGGAGTATCAAGAGAAGCGGTCACGGGCGCAGTTTGCTCATGGGTCGGATGCACCTGTTTCAGGGCCTGGACGGTGGATTCAAGGCTGATACCGGCTAGGATGGCGCGTCGAATGTCGCCGTCGGTAACTGTAGCCAGAAGACGCTGCTGATCGTCCACCACCATTGCGATGCCCTTCGCAAAGCGGTCGATAGTAGCCATGGTGGCGCGGATCGTTGCCTGCATCCCTACGAGAGGCAAGAACGCGGATGTGGATAGTCCTGACATGTCGTTTTTGTCCATTCGGCAGCTGCGGGCAAAATGTCGTGAGTCTTAGCCTATTTCTTATCTTTAATCGAGATCAGTTCCACGGTAAATATCAGCGTAGCATTAGGCGGTATGGTTTCGCCCTGGCCGGCCTCTCCATAAGCCAAATCCGCGGGGATAAATAGCTGCCATTTGGATCCCGTCGGCATCAATTGAAGAGCTTCCGTCCAACCCTTGATCACTCCCTTGACCGGAAAGGTCGCGGGCTGGCCACGCTTATACGAGCTGTCAAACTCCTTGCCATCGATTAATGTGCCCTGGTAGTTGCAAACCACGGTGTCGTCCGCGGTTGGCTTGGGACCAGTGCCCGCCGTCAAGATTTTGTATTGTAGCCCACTGGGCAACGCAACCACACCCTCCTTGGTTTTATTCTGTGCCAGAAAGGCATCGCCATCCTTCTTGTTGGACTCAGCCTCCTGCTTGTGTTTTTCCTCCATCTTCGAGCGAATGTCACTCTGCAATTGCGTCAGGATGGCCTTGGCTTCGTCCTGGGTCATCAAGGTCTTGTCGCCCGCAAGCACGTCCTTGGCAGCCTGGAAGACCAGTTTGGTGTCCACTTCGATGTCGGCCCGTCGCAGGTTTTCTTTCAGGCTCGCTCCCACGTTCATGCCGATGGCATAGCTGACCTTTTCCTTCTGGTCTTTCAGAGCTGAACCGGGCTGGGCGGTGACTGTCGATGGACTCTGGGCCGGCGCGTTGGCGGTCTTTGAATTCTGTTGGATAGCCGGCGTCGCGGGTGGTTTATCCTGGGCCGCAGCAGGCAGGATTGCAATCGCCATTGCCAAGGCAGAAAGGTAACGCATAATCGTTAGAGTATTCTTCATTCACAGATTGTTTCATCTGGAATGGCAAACACGCAAACGCATTGCTTATCCCACTTCCACTAACCCATACCGCCGTTGCCAGTGGGATCGCAGGTTAGCGATAGCTCGGGAAACATCCTCCGCCGTGAGGCCCGCGCTGGGCCCCGTTGCCACCAGTGCTGCTGCGCGTTTTGCGCTCTGCAGGACTTCGCGGTCACGCACCAGATTGGCCACTCGCAGATCAGGAATACCTGCCTGCCGTGTCCCAAAGAATTCGCCTGGCCCGCGAAGCTGCAGGTCCAATTCCGCGATCTCGAATCCATCGGTCGTGCGCACCATGGCATCGAGGCGCTGTTCAGCTTCCGGAGATACCTTGTTTCCCGTCATCAGCACGCAAAAGGACCTGGCAGCCCCGCGTCCAATGCGGCCCCGCAACTGGTGGAGCTGCGAAAGCCCGAAGCGCTCAGCATGTTCAATGACCATGACATTGGCGTTGGGAACATCCACTCCCACCTCGATGACCGTGGTCGCTACCAATACGTCGATTTCGCCGCGCTGAAATTTTGCCATCGCGATCTCTTTTTCCTCGGCGTTTAGCCTTCCGTGAAGCAGACCGACATTCAGGTCGCGAAAGGCGCCCTTCTTCAGCTTGTCGTACATTTGCACCGCCGCCTTCAGGCCGGACCAGAGTGACGGTTGTTTTGGTTTCCCGGCCCCGGGCTGCAAACCGGCTTTCAAACCGGATTTGAGCCCGGCAGCAAGAGAGTCGGTTGCACCAGCAGGCGGACCAGACGGGACCTGTTCGATGCCCGACTCCTCAACCACGGGATACACCACATAGGCCTGATGCCCGTCTTTAATTTGTTTGCGGACGAATTCCCACACTTTTTCGGCTTGATCCTCTGCGTCGCCAATTCGGCGAGTAACGATGGGAGTGCGTCCGGGCGGCAGTTCGTCGATGATGCTCACATCGAGATCGCCATAAAGGGTAAGCGCCAGGGTTCGAGGAATGGGCGTCGCTGTCATAACGATCACGTCGGGACTGACGGCTTCCGGCTCAAGTGATCCAACCGCTTTAGGTGGTTCCACAGCATTTCCTTCTGCGCCCGAAGCCGAGAGCCGAGTGGCACCCGCCGACTGCCTCATGAGCTTGAATCGTTGCATTACACCGAATCGATGTTGCTCGTCGACAATCACTAGGCCAAGGCGGGCGAATTCCACCGCATCCTGGATCAGCGCGTGGGTGCCGATCACAAACTGAGCGTCACCCTGACCAATGTACCGCCGTAGCTCGCGCTTTCGTTCCGGGGCGGCCGAACCCGTTAGCAATACGATCCGGTAACCGGCCGGCTCCAAAATGCGGCGGGCCGCCAGATAATGCTGCATAGCCAGGATCTCGGTGGGAGCCATAAGCGCCGCCTGATATCCATTCTCGATGGCGATGATAGCGGCTTCGAACGCCACAATCGTTTTGCCCGAACCCACATCTCCCTGCAGCAACCTGCGCATAGGCGCGGCGCAACGCATATCGTCGGCGATTTCCTTGAGAACCCGTTTCTGCGCTGCAGTCGGATGGAAGGGCAGAATCTTTTTGATCGTATTTCGCACCCGGTCGCTGATTTCGAAACCGATGCCAGCCTGGCCTTTTGCGCGACGGCGCTTAAGCTCCAGACCAAGCTCCAGGAAAAAGAGCTCCTCGAAAATAAGCCGGGCGTGCGCGGGCGTACGTGAGTCTCGCAAATCGTCAAAGCACTCCCCGGCGTCTGGCCAATGCACCTGCCAAAGCGCCCGGCGCCGCGGAATGAGATGCAGCCGTTCGCGAATCGCACGCGGAATAGCATCTGGAATTTCCGGCGCCAGATCCTGCAGGGCGTTATGAATTGCTCGGCGAAACCAGCGAGTGGTCAGACGCCCCTGGCCGGCAGATTCATAGATGGGCACGACGCGCCCGGTTTCCAGGGATTCTGCCGCCGCGTTCCCTGGACCGCCACCGCTGTCCGGCTCGCCAAGAAATTCCACCTGTGGCTGCACCATTTGCAGGCCACCCCGCCCAAACTGGTCGATTTCCACTTTCCCATACAGAGCCACCAACTGACCCGGACGGAACTTGTCATTCAAGTAGGCGGCATTGAACCATATGCACTTCATGGGGATACGACCGCCGGGGTCGGCGACCGTAACCTGAAAGAGTGGAGTCCGGGTGCGTGAAGTGCGAAATAGACCCGAGGCGCGAACCTCAGCAACCGCGCTCGCCATCTCTCCTGGCCTAAGCTGGGCGATCGTCCGCGGGTTGATCCGGTCTTCGTAACGGAAGGGCAGGTAGTAGAGAAGGTCCTCGACCGTCGTAATGCCTTTCTCGGCTAGCAGATCAGAGATGCGCGGGCCAACGCCTTTCACGAATTGAACCGGTGTCTGCAGTTCAAGCATCTGACGGAAATGTTACCTCAAGGACCCTGTACGTATGTAAATTGCTGAAAATACAAAACTAATCGCTTTGGACAAACGGTTCACACACAAGACTTCAGTTATTGATAAGTACGAAAGTACCAACCCTTGGGTGCAGAATTCTCTTGGACGACACCAGGCTGATTGTTACACTTGTGGCGTCGGTCCACAGAAATTAGTCTTAATCAGGATTAAGGCGTCTCCCCGAGATCGGCTCGCGGAAATGTAGATTTAATGGAAAAGACTGCACTTCTTTACGAGGCCAGCCAGGCAATCCTCTCCACTTTGGATTCCGACGAGGTTTTGCGGCAAATTTTGGCCGTGGTCCGGAAGCAATTTCAAGTCCCATACAGCGCAGTATTGCTTATGGATGACAGCGGCGAACTCAGCCTGCGCGCCCACAGTGGTTGGCCAGCCGATTTTCCCGTGGTGCGGGTTGCGTCCGGAATTCCAATTGAGTGCGCGCATACCCGGAAGCCGGTGAATGTGCCGGACGTCGGAGTGGATGAGCGCTTTTTGCGTGTGGTCCCTGATCCCCAGTCGCAGGTGGCAATTCCCCTGATCGCACATGACCGCGTGCTGGGCGTTCTGGATTGCCAAAGCGACGTCAAGAATTTCTTTGACGCGGAAACCGTGGGTACGCTTACTTTGTTCTCTACGCTGGCGGCCATTGCCCTGCAAAACGCGAGATTGCATGAACTGGAACGCCGCCACGCTACCCAACTGGAACTTATCAATGCCATCGCACGGCAAACGACTGCAGTCACGGAACTTGCAGAATTGTTGGCTCACACCTGCGCTTTGATAAGAGGAGCGTTGGGTGTCGATCACGTAACCGTGTGGCTATTGGACGAACACCGGCTGGTATTAAGTGCACATCAGGGCAGCTTGACCTTGCGCCTTGGCGAAGGCGCTGTGCTCGAGGAAAATGTCGGGTTGTGCGGCCGTGCCTTGAGCACCGGCGCACCGGTGGTGGCCAAAGATGTCTCTGCAGAAAGTGATTACATCGCGGGACTTGCCGAAGCACGTTCTGAGTTGTGTCTGCCGCTGGTGTCCTTCGGGCAGTCGCTGGGAGTGCTGACGCTCTCCAGCGCACACCTGCGAGCATTCACGCAGGCTGACCTAGCGCCACTGGAGCCGGTGGCCGATATCTGCGCGGTCGCAATTCAGAACGCCATGTATCTCGATCGCGTGCGGCAACTGGCTTATCGCGACGGGCTCACCGGGATATTCAACCGGCGCTTTTTTGAAATGCGCGTACTGGAGGAATTGGAACGCGCACGCCGCCATCGGCTTGAGCTTTCGGTCATCATGATCGACGTGGATGGATTCAAGTTGCTCAACGATGAACTTGGACACCTGCTGGGAGACGAAGCGCTCCGCCAGATAACCACAGTCTTTTCACAGCAAGTACGCAAGGCTGACGTGGTGTGCCGCTATGGCGGCGACGAATTCGCTATTTTACTTCCGGAAACCTCGGGCAAGAATGCTTGCGTCACCGCCGAGAAGTTGCGCGCTGCGGTAGCGGCGTGGACGTTTCCTGGGGTCCCCAGCCCCCTCACCATCAGCGCGGGAATTGCATGTTTCCCCGAGCACGGCAACTCGCGCGACGAATTGATCGAAGCTGCCGACAAGGCGCTTTATGGCGCCAAGACCTCGGGAAGAGACCGAGCGGTATTCGAACCGTCGAAGGTAAAGGTAATATCCTCTGGCGCCCACCGGGAACAAGCATAGTTTTCTCCAAAAACTTCGGCGGAACACAAATCTACGCCCAATACGTTCTGTCCAACGTCCTGCACTGAATTGCTTCGGCGATGTGTTTGGGCTCATTCATGGGCACGCCGTCGATGTCGGCGATGGTGCGGGGGACTTTGAGGATGCGATCGTGGGCGCGGGCGCTCAGGCCCTGCATGGTCGTGGTACGCTCCAGCAGGCGCAAGTCACTTTTCTTCATTGAGTTCGCGAAGCAAGTCTGGTGCCTGTTGACGCAACTGATGGAGCTTGGTCTCGCTGACGCCCCATACAATTGCATCGTCCACCTCTGCATAGGCGTAATCGAGAATGTTGCGAAAAGCGATGATATTTCGGTGTTCGCTGAATCGCGCCGCCAGTGCCGAATCCAGCTTTGCAGGTTGCTACACCGCTTCTCCGATAATCGCAAGCGCCCGCTCTACGGCGAAATGCAACATCGGCTCACTCTCGTAAAGCGACTGAGTTGGACCTCGCGAGCACGTATCACCCGCACGCGAATCTGAGTTTCACGGCGTGCGAAAAAAAAGGAGACGTGTGAGATCAGGGACGTACTTCCTCGGGCAAGCGGTTCAAGATAGCGTCGTAAACCTCACGTGCCGACTTGAGGGCATCCTCAGCTTCCTCCTCGCCGGGCGGGTTCGGTTCGCCGGGATAGCGGAATCTCCACGCATATTCGGTTAGCTCGGATGCACCTTTCAGGAGCGGCCCTAAACTTGAATCGAAAGCGGCGCAGGCTTCGCCCAATTCCGATAGGTTATGCGTTTTTCGGAATGCCTGGCCATGTCATGTCAAGAAGTCCTTCAGGGTCTTTTCCACGGCTTGCTGTGCGTGAAACGAAATATCCGAGGTGAATGGCGGATCTGCCTGCAGTTCGAAAGCGGCTGTTGCCATGTCCTCTGCAGCCTTCGCAAGCCAAGCGCGGCATTCAGAAACCAGGATGGGATCAGGCGCCATATAGGAGCTTCCCTTCGCGCATGATGGTAGCGGGCAACGAAGCGACGACGTGAACGCGGCTTTCGAAATACGGCCGAGTCCACACCAGCAC
>JBEKOS010000244.1:0-6800 GCA_049521535.1 Terriglobales bacterium
CGAGCGGCTGCGCTCGGAGCTGGCGAAGCATCTGCGGGCCAATGCGAAGATCGAAATCGTATAAGGAGCTGTAACCGCAGATCGATAGACTCATTCAGACGGATTCATGAACAGGCAGTAGTAGGTTCTTGCTGCGCCGGATATCTGTTGTGCCTCGTCAATCCTCCTCGCCTTCCCTTGTTTTGTCGATTGAGTAATTCGACTCGCCAGACGGGCGATATGGCGCAACGACCTCGACAAGTGACCTTGTTTCTCCTATCGAAGCAACGATAACCCTTTTATTTTCAATCTGTAACTGATTCCTGCCGATGAGAGGGAGTGGCAACGGTTGTGCTTTCAATCACTATGCTTGGCAGGATTAAAACAGGCGGTCAGAGGGCTGGATGCAAGGCGCTTTTACAGTAAAAACGGTTGCAAGCAGCTTCATTGCCTTCTTGGTTCTGGTCATGATACCGCTTGCTTCGGCCCAGATTGAGGTCGGAGATAAACTGCAGATGAACGCGAATGGCTTGGTAAGCGGAGGCTATGCAGGGGACTTCGGAAACCAGGGACAGTCGGAGCATGGGCTGGATTTCGGTTTTAGCGGCGACCTCTCCGGTTCGTACTTCAATCCCAATTTCCTCTCGTTCAACATCGTCCCTTATTACAATGAATCGCGTGCGGACTCTTCGTACCAATCGCTTACTGGTTCCAGCGGAGTGGTAGGGTCAGCCAATTTTTTTACCGGCAGCCGCTTTCCTGGCTCGATTAGCTATCATGACAATTACAACAGTACTGGTATCTTCGGACAAGCGGATCAACCCAATTTCACCACCCACGGCAATGGACAGGGCTTCGGCATCGGCTGGAGCGCGCTGCTTCCCGGCTTTCCCTCCCTATCCGCAGGCTTTTCGGAGGGCAGTGGGTCGGGTTCGGTGTATGGGAGCAATCAAGAAACCACTTCCGATTCAAAGATCTTCAATTTGAGGTCTTCCTACTCGATAATCGGCTTTCGCCTGAACGCCTACTACGATCATGACGATTTCGACAACTCCTTCCCGGAATTCCTGGCGGGCGAGCCGGAAGCGAAGTCGGCAAACAGCAGCCAGGATGTCGGTTTTGGCGCAACCCACAACCTGCCGCTGAACGGCTCCTTTTATGTCAACTACAACTACCTGGAGTCGGCAACCGACTATCTGGGACAGCCGAGTACTTCTTCTAATTACACCACCAGCACCGAAAATTCCGGCGCCACCTTTCACCCGCTAAAACCGCTAAGCCTGTTTCTCAATCAGACCTACACCGATAACCTTGCTGGATATTTGAACCAGAATCTCGTCAGTAGCGGAGCGGTGCAGGTGCCAATCAACCTCGGAGCAGGCTCGGACTCCTACACGGAGGGCGGAGGCGCCAGCTATCAACTTACAAGATTCCTGTCAACCCAGGCGCAAGCTACCTATTATGACCAGACGTATTTCGGCAAGAGTTACTCCGGAACTTACATCACCGGTACGTTAAACTATGCGCGCAAGCTCTTCGATTTGTTCAGCTTCTCCGCGGAAGTCGTGGAAAACGCCGCTGCCCAGGGTGGCAGCACCGTGGGCTTTGTCGGCGCCGTAAACTACTTCCACCGGATCAAGAACTGGGAGACTTCTGGGGCTTTTACCTATGCCAATAATGTCCAGTCGTACCTGGTCACCTATACAACCTCCTAGTACAACTATGGCGGCAGGGTGAGTCGCCGTTTCGCAAACAACATGACCTGGCTTGCGAGCTTCAACGGGAGCCATAGCGGCTTGTCGAACCAGCCGGGGACCGGGAATCATAGCGAAAGCTATACGACTTCCCTGGCTTCGCGGCGGTTCAATCTGACCGGACTCTATGCGCAATCAAGCGGAGAGTCTGTTCTTACCAGCACCGGGCTGGTAATCATTTCCCCGACGCCCGGGGTTCCGGTGAACAGCCTCATCCTCTTCAACGGAAGCACTTATGGCGGTTCCGTTTCCACCACGCCCACGCGCCGGCTCACAATGTCGGAGAGTTACAACCGCGGCATCAGCAATACCAACAGTAGCGCGGCGATATCGCGCAATAATACCGAGATCTTCACTGCTCAAATACAATACAATCTTAGGAGAATTGGCCTGCTCTCCGGCTATACCAGGCTCGTTCAGAGCATCAGTGCAGGCGGCGCTCCGCCGATCACCGCGAATTCGTATTTCATTGGCGTGTCAAGATGGTTCGATTTTTTCTGAGCGCAGGTCGTGCGAGGCAGTTACGAAGGAATTGGATAGTTGCCGGATTGGTGGTGTTGTTTGCCATACCGGCCGTGGCCGGCAAACAGCCGAAGTCAGCCGTTTCCTCCCCCGTTCCCCCGGAGTTGTTGCTGGATGGCGGCCGGAAACTGGCGTTTGAGCGGAGCTTCAGTCTCGAGCGCGAAGTGAACCCGAAACGGAGCTTCTGGACGCGCGTAGTCGATGTGGTCGCGGGCGAACCCGAATTTCACTTTCTCGTAAACCCTTACAGCATCGCCGTCGATTCGCACGGACGCGTCATCGTAACCGACCCTGGAGCCGACGGAGTGCACATCTTCGACTTCACCGAAAAAAAATACAAGTTTCTTTCCCGCAAGGAAAGCGGCAAGGACCCAATGCTCTCGCCGCAATGTGTTGCGGTGGATGCGCAGGACAACATTTATGTCACCGACTCGAAAGCGGGAAAGATCTTTGTATTTGACCCCGGGGGCAAGTACCGGCGAATGATCGGCAGCCTGAAAGGCGGGGAAGGATTTTTCAAGCGCCCAACGGGAATCGCGATTGATTCTGTGGCACAACGCATATACATCACGGACACTTTGCGCAACCAGATTTTTGTAATGGACATGCAGGGCAGCGTGCTTGCAACCCTTGGAAAAACCGGCACTGGCGAGGGCGAATTTAACTACCCGACGGAGTTGCGCCTGAAGGGTACGGAGTTGTTCGTGGTTGATGCCATGAACTTTCGGGTTCAGGTCCTGGACCGGTCTGGCAACTTTCACTATGCCATCGGGAAGCTCGGGGACGGCGCCGGACGGATGTTCCGTCCGAAGGGAATCAGCTTCGATTCCGAGGGGCACCTCTACGTCGTCGACGGCCTTTGGGGATTGGTGCAGGCGTTCGACCAGCAGGGCCGGCTCCTGTACTACTTCGGCCAGAGAGGGAGCGCTCTGGGCGAGTTTCAATTACCAACCGGATTGCAGATTGACAGCCAGGATCGCATCTATGTGGTGGATTCATTCAATCACCGTATCGAGGTTTTCCACTACTATGCCGCGTCAAGACCGCCCGGCGGAGGCCAGCCATGAGAAGGGCTCTGGCGGCAGTGTGCGCGGTCGTTCTTGCCCAAAGCCTGGCCGCTGCGCAGGCGACCAGCGATGTCATGGGCATGCACAACCTGACGCCGGGCAGCGGAGCTTCGATTTCGTCGAAGGGCAGCCTCGGCTGCACGTTTTGCCACGCTCCGCATAGCGGAATCGGAGGAAATACTCCGCTCTGGAATCAGACGCTGTCGAAAGCGACCTATACTCCATACTCCAGCACCACCGACCCGGAGAAAGGGAAAGCCCAGCCGACTCTCGGGGTGAGCAGCAGTCTGTGCCTGAGTTGCCATGACGGCACTGTGGCGGTAGGTCAATCTGCTGCCTTTGGCAAGATCCGCATGACGGGTTCCATGAACCCCATCGACATATTCGGGACGAACCTGGGTGGCACCCACCCCTTCAGCCTGGTTTTGCCCTTGAAGGATACTTCCAACCTGGTTGCATCCTTGGTTTCCCAGGGGAAGACGGCGGACTCGACTGGCGCTGTGAAACTGATCAAAGGGAATATCGAATGCACCAGTTGCCACAACCCGCACGTGCAGGGCACGGACAGGATGGCACAGAATTTCCTGGTCCGCGATAGTTCCAGCGGCCAAATGTGTTCCGCGTGTCACGATCCCGACCGGGTGATTCAAGGGCAACCGAATCCGCTTGCGGGCTGGCCTAGCAGCATCCATCAGACGGCAACCAACCAAACCTCAGCGAATGCGCATGTTGGTGTCTACGGCACCGTGGCCCGCAATGCCTGCTCTTCCTGCCATATGTCGCATGATGCGACGGCGCCCCGCCTGCTGCGGCCGGCATCACCTGCGGTGACGGGAGTAGATCCCGCGACCCAGGATTGCATGACGTGTCATAACGGCGGATCCCTCGTGACGCCGGCAGCTCCGAATGTAATGGCCGAGTTCGCCAAGACCAGCCATCCCTTGCCTTCGGGGAATAACCTTCACGATGCGGCCGAAGGGGCGGTGCTGAACAACGACCGCCATGCCACCTGCGTCGATTGCCATAGCGCGCACGCTTCTGACAAGGTAAGTACGTTTTCTGCTCCGCCTGCGATTCGTCCCTCGCAGGCGAATGCAATTGGGATCAGCGCCGGCGATGGAGTCACTGTTCTGCACCCCGCCGTCAACCAGTATGAGGTCTGCCTGCGCTGCCACGGGACGAGCGTTGGGAAGAAGCGGTTGCTGCCGTACGGATATGCGCCGGCGAGATTGGTGTCTCCGCCCGACCCCCTGAACCTGATCCCCGCCTTCAGCGCGAGTACATCCTCGAGCCATAACGTAACCCACGATCGTAAGAGCCCACTGCCGCAACCCAGCTTGCTGACTAATATGTTGAACCAAAATGGCTCGGCTGGGCGCCTGATGGGAACCCGAATTTTCTGCACGGATTGTCACAACAGCGACGACAATCGCGAATTTGGCGGGACCGGGCCGAATGGCCCCCATGGTTCGGCTAATGTGCACATTCTTGAGCACAATTACCAATTCAGCCAAGCCGTCCTGCCCGGCGGACCCGTTACGAACCTGTATCCCAATCCTGATCTCAGCCTCAACGGACCGTATGGCGTGTGTGCCAAATGTCATGATCTGAACAGGATCATGGGTAATGGCAGCTTCACTCAGCATCACAGTCACGTTTCTCAGAGTGGTTTTTCCTGTTCCGTCTGCCATACGGCGCACGGAATGGGTTCGTTATCCCCGAATGTATCGGGTGAACGCCTGGTGAATTTTGATCTTAATGTGGTTGCGCAAAACAATGCCGCCCCAATCTCGTATAGCCGGGGCACCAACACTTGCGTCCTTACCTGCCACCAGACTGCCCACAACGCCGATGGCTCAACCTCAGTCGCCCAAAGGACGGGCCAGGGGACCAGAAAGAAGTAGGGCAGGAAGTGCCGGTCGAAACCGATGAACTCCGAACCGCGAAAAAGATATTGGCTCAACTCGCGACACCGCATCCTCGACGCGGTTACGCCCCGGATTTTGATGATGGTGTTGCTGTTTGCTTCCGCTGCGGTTTTCGAAGCCACGCACCTTACTTCCTTATCTTCACTCTCCAACGGCGATGTCTGGTGGCATCTGCGCACTGGAATTTGGATCCTCCAGAATCATGGTGTCCCGCATAGCGGAATTTTCTCGCAGTCGCCCCAGTCGCCCTGGACCGCCGCAAGCTGGGGCTATGAGGTGCTGGTTGTGTTAGCCTACCGCATGCTGGGCCTTCGCTTCATGCCAATCCTGCTGATTGCGTTCAAGGCGGCTCTTGCCGTGGCGACGTTTCTCCTGGCGGGCGGCTTACGCGGAAACTTCTGGTCTGCAGCCTTACTTTCCGCTGTCACACAATACATTCTCGGCGGCGTTCAGCCGGGTCCCGGCTACTGCTCCATACTCATGTTTGCTGTCGAATTGCTTCTGCTGACCGGAAGCCGCAGCACTGGCAATGTCCGGCCTTTGTACGGGCTGCCACTGCTTTTTCTGGTTTGGGCCAATCTGGATATCCAGTTTATTTACGGGCTGCTGCTTCTTTTGTTGTACCTGATTGCATCTGTTCTCCAAGATCTCGGCCGTCGCTTGCGAGTGCCAGTCTTGCAGCAAGAGGCTATCGCGATCCCAGTGGCGAGGGGAGGAATGGTCGCTACTTTCTCTCTGTTCGCGACGTTCGTAACGCCCTATTCGTACCACCTCTATGGAGTTTTTTGGTCGGGCCTTACAAGCGCTGCCAACCGGTATTTCCTGGACTTCCGTGCCATGACCTTCCGCCGGCCGCAAGACTACGTTTTGCTGCTGCTGGTGATGGGAGCGTTTCTCGCGCTCGGTCTGCGCCGCTCACGTGACCCGTTCCAGATCGCACTTATGGCTGGCTGCGCGATGCTTTCTTTCCATTCGCAGCGGAACGCCTGGCTGGCGGCACTGGCCTCGGTCGCGGTGATTGCCGAGGTTCAGGTTGGCGTTGCGGGGCCCTCCGCCGTTACGCCGCCCGATGATCGGAAGGTGGTCGCCGCAGCGCCGTGGCGCGATTTCCTTCAACGCCCGGTCTATTCTGCAACCTGGGCGGCCCTTGCCCTGGTCCTCGTTGTGCTCGCGGTTGCGACGCAACGAATCCCTCGCGACCATGATCAGCTCCTTGCGCGGGTCGGACGAGGCTATCCCGTGCAGGCCTGTAACTTCATTCGCGAACATGGTCTGCCGCAGCCGTTGTTCAATGCCATTGAGTGGGGAGGATTCCTCATTTGGTACCTACCAGAAGACCCGGTAGCCATAGACGGCCGTGCAGATCTCTATGGGGAGGAAACCGTCAGCCAGTATTTCAAAGCGATGAACGCCGACATACCTTACACCGCCTATCCCGCGATGGGCCAGGCGCGAATGCTCTTGCTGCAACGTAAATCGCTGATGGGGGATGCATTGAGTACTCTACCCCGTTTCAAAGTGGCGTACAGCGACGACGTCGCCGTAGTACT
>JBEKOS010000245.1:0-6794 GCA_049521535.1 Terriglobales bacterium
GAGAACGTCGTTGGCTTCTGAGATTTGCTTGAATCGCTCTTCCGCGGCCTTGTCGCCGGGATTGACATCGGGGTGATGCTTGCGGGCGAGCTTCCGAAAAGCCTTGCGGATCTCCTCGGCGGAAGCCGAGCGCTTCACGCCGAGGGTTTCGTAAAAATCTTTTGTGTTGGCTGGCATAGCGAGTAGAAAGTAGATTGTAGCTAGTAGCTAGCGTCCGGAAGTGACTCGATTCCGGGGCTTGCTACTAGCCACCTGCTGCCAGCTACTTTTTGTTGTCCACGTCCACGTACTCGGCATCGATCACGCCTTCATTTTTAGCCGCGCCGTGGCCATTGCTGCCCGGAGTCGGCGCTTGCGCCCCCGCCGCATTAGGCTGGCCCGCCCCGGCCTCCGTGGTGGAAGCGGCCTTGTACATGGCCTCAGCCAGTTTATGGGAAGCCTTGTTCAGGTTCTCCAGTGCACGGGTCATCTGTGCCGCCTCGCCGGATTCCAGCGCCTTCTTGGAATCGGCCAGGGCGGATTCAACGTCCCCACGTTCGCCGCCCGTGATCTTGTCGCCGTGTTCACGCAGCATCTTCTCCACGCTATAGACCATGGAGTCAAGCTGATTGCGCGCTTCAATCTCCTCACGCCTGGCCTTGTCGTCCGCAGCATGGGATTCGGCTTCCCTCGCCATCTTTTCGACTTCGTCCTTGGAAAGGCCGGAAGAAGACGTGATCGTGATCTTCTGGTCACGCCCGGTTGCCCGGTCCTTGGCGGTGACGTTCAGAATGCCGTTGGCGTCAATGTCGAAGGTCACCTCGATCTGCGGCAGGCCGCGCGGCGCCGGAGGAATTCCATCCAGATGGAAGCGGCCCAGGGTGCGGTTATCGCGCGCCAGCGGACGTTCCCCTTGCAGGATGTGAACCTCGACGGACTGCTGGTTGTCGGCTGCCGTTGAGAAGGTCTCCGTCTTGCGCGTGGGAATGGTGGTATTACGCGGAATCATCGCCGTTGCCACGCCGCCCAGCGTTTCAATCGAAAGCGTCAGCGGAGTCACGTCAAGCAGGAGCAGGTCTTTCACTTCGCCACCGAGTACGCCACCCTGGATGGCGGCGCCCACAGCGACCACTTCGTCCGGATTCACCCCCTTGTGCGGTTCCTTGCCGAAGAGTTCCTTCACCAACTGCTGGATCTTGGGCATGCGGGTTTGTCCGCCGACCAGCACCACTTCGTCGATCTTGTCCGGGCTGATGCCGGCGTCCTTGATGGCCTGTTTGCAGGGGCCAACGGAGCGCTGAATGATGTCGTCCACCATCTGCTCGAGTTTGCCGCGGCTCAGCCGTTCGACCAGGTGCTTCGGCCCAGACGCGTCGGCGGTGATGAAGGGCAGATTGATCTCCGTTTCCATGGTGGTGGAAAGCTCGATCTTGGCCCGCTCGGCGGCATCGCGCAGACGCTGCAGGGCCATTTCGTTTCCCTTGGCACGCAGGTCGAGGCCTTCCTTCTTCTTGAACTCGTCGATCAGCCAGTCGACAATGCGGTTGTCGATGTTGTCGCCGCCCAGGTGAGTGTCGCCATTGGTTGACTTGACTTCAATGACGCCTTCGCCGACTTCAAGGATGGAGACATCAAAGGTGCCGCCGCCGAAGTCATAGACGGCGATGGTTTCGTCCTTCTTTTTGTCGAGTCCGTAAGCAAGCGCCGCTGCCGTGGGCTCATTGATAATGCGCTTTACTTCGAGTCCGGCGATCTTTCCGGCGTCTTTGGTGGCCTGTCGCTGGGCATCGTTAAAGTATGCGGGCACGGTGATGACCGCATCGGTCACTTTTTCTCCAAGGTAATCCTCGGCGGCCTTTCGCAGTTTTCCCAGAATGAAGGCGGAGATCTCCGGCGGAGTGTATTTCTTTCCGCCTGCGTCAATGGCAACCCGGTCGCCATCAGGCACGACTTTGTAAGGCACCATCTGCATTTCCTCGGAGACTTCGTTTATACGGCGCCCCATGAAACGCTTGATGGAGTAAACGGTGTTCTCGGGATTGGTGATTGCCTGGCGCTTGGCCACCTGCCCCACCAGTCGCTCGCCGGTCTTGGTAAAAGCGACTACAGATGGTGTGGTCCGGCCACCCTCCTCGTTAGGGATAACCTTCGGCTCGCCGCCTTCCATCACTGCGACCACCGAGTTCGTTGTCCCCAAGTCAATTCCTATAATCTTCGCCATGTAGGCCTCCTAAGTTGTTTAACGTCCTGTACAAATGCCGCAAAACATTGCAAGGTAAGGATTTGCTCCTGTAGCTATTAGTGCCAGCCGCACTAGAATAGAACTTGAGTGATTCATTGTCAAGTTCTTAGATGATTGGAAATGGCGCGAAGTTGCGCGAAAAGCAAGGAAGTTGCCGCTAAGCGCGCTAGCGTGCCGTCGCATAGCGACTGCGTGAATTTAGCCCGGCGTTTCAACGCCGGGAACGCAAATGGCGAGCTTTCGAGTCCCGTCGGGACGAATGATTGTCGCCATCTCAAATGGGCCCTACCGCGAGGCAGATTCAGAACCAGGCCGAGGATCATCAACGGAGCGCACTCCAGAACGACTTCATCCGTCCATTCAGGACTGTTTCGATGTGGGTTCAGGTTTCCGGCGTTGAAACGCCGGGCTTACATCATAGTGTCGCTTCGCGACACGAAAGCGCCGTTGCAAAAACGGCAGTCAAGCAGGAGCAGGGTGGTATGATGCCATAACCGCACGATGAGTTCACCGTCTTCAATAGGCCACTACCGCATCGTCTCCAAGCTTGGCGAAGGGGGCATGGGCGCCGTATATCGCGCCACCGATACCAAACTCAACCGCGACGTGGCTATCAAGGTAATTCCCGGCACGTTCTCCGCTGATCCTGATCATGTCGCCCGATTTACGCGCGAGGCCCAGGTGCTGGCTTCTCTCAATCATCCTCATATTGCGCAGATCTACGGCGTGGAGGACAACGCCATCGTGATGGAACTGGTGGAAGGCGAGACTCTGGCGGAGCGAATCGAGCGCGGACCGATCGCCTGGGAGGAGGCACTTCCGCTGGCACGCCAGATTGCGGAAGCGCTGGAGGCGGCGCATGAGAAGGGCGTGATTCACCGCGACCTGAAGCCCGCCAACGTGAAAATCACTCCGGACGGGGAAGTGAAGGTGCTCGACTTCGGCCTGGCGAAGGTAAGCGAGGTGGCAGGGGGGCAAGGCGGCTCCGATCCTGCAGCGTCGCCTACTTTTATCAGCCAGGCTACACGGGCGGGCATGATCCTGGGCACTGCGGCCTATATGCCGCCGGAGCAGGCGCGCGGCGCGCCGGTAGACAAACGCGCGGACATCTGGGGCTTCGGCTGCGTTCTGTTCGAGATGTTGACGGGCAAGCGCACTTTTGATGGCGAATCGACCACCGACGTGCTGGCGGCGGTGGTGCGAGCTGATCCCGATTGGAGCGCCCTTCCGGAAGCGACACCTGCGCAGGTAAAGCTGCTGCTGCAGCGCTGCCTGCAAAAAGATCGCAAGCGACGTTTGCCGGACATTGGAGTAGCCAGGCTGGAAATTGACGATGCCCTGGCTTCGCCCGCTCAGCCTGCCGCCTTATCTCCCGTGCCAAAACCGAACAACTTGCGCTCATGGTTCATCTGGGGAATGGTGGTATTGCTGATCATCACTGCGGCGGCGTTGTGGCAGGCAAGCCGAGCGCCCGCGCAGGAGGTCTGGTCGGGGGTGAGACTGGGTGGGCCGGCCAAGGCATTTGGGCCGCGCCTTTCGCCGGACGGCCAACTTCTGGCCTTTTTGGCGATGGTGGAGCAACTGCCGCAGCTCGCCGTGATGAAACCCAACGGCGGCAGTTGGACCGTCCTCACCCGCGATCGCGAGCATGGCTACATCGCTACCGCCGCCTGGGCGCCGGACGGGAGCAAAATCTATTTCGATCGCATGGTGGGGCGTCCGCTTGGAGTCTACTCCGTACCGCCGCTGGGCGGAGAGCCGCGCTTGCTGCTGGAGGATGCATACGGCCCCGAGCCGCTGCCGGACGGTAGCCTGATCGTAGTGAAGCTGACCGACCAAGGCGATGACCAGCTCTTTCACTTTTGGCCGGATTCCGGCAGGCTTGAACCGCTACCGGCGTTCCTTCCCCAAAGTGATGTTGCCCCCATGATGCGCGCGTTTCCGGATGGCAGGGAACTGGTGTACTACGGGATGAGCGAGGAATTGCGGTCGCAGAGCCCGACCATGCTGGTATTTGATCTGGCTTCGCAGCGGACGCGCAAGTTGATGTCCGGCTTCAGAATGGATCCTCATTTCTTTACCTGGTCGCCACTGGATGTAGCGCCGGGCGGAGAGTCGGTATACCTGCTGTCGCAGGAAGAGGCGGGAGATACCGGGCGGCTGATGGAAGTACCGCGAAAGTCCGGCGGCAAGCCGCGTGTGTTGTTGTCGTTTCCGTCGTCGGCACGGCCGGTGACTATGGATGCCACCCCCGACGGCTCGCTGTATCTGGACCTGTTGCAAAATTCGAATGTGGTTTTACGGGCGACGGCATCAGGAGGGGCTGCCGAAGAGTTCGACCTGGGGAACAGCTTTATGCTGGTTTCGCCCGGCGGCGACGTGCTGATGACCCAGACGAACTGGGGAAAACAGAGCCTGGCGTCGCTGCGTCCGGGAGGCGAGCCCAGAGTGTTGGTGGAGACCACCGAGGACACAGGCCTGCCGGCGACGATATTCGGCGGCAAGGTTGCATTTGTTATCGGTTCCGGAGACCAAAGGCGGATTGCGATTGCATCCTTGAATGACGGACGTGTGCTGCGCCGTTTTTCAACCCGCAGCGATAATGGCCTGGCGGCATCGCCCGACGGGAACACGCTCTACTATTCCTTTGGCGGGACCATTTGGGCCCAGCCGGTTGCCGACGGCGAGGCGAAACGCATTACCGAGGGCATCGACGTGGCGCTGGATCCCAAGGGACAATACCTGTATGTGAAGCGCGCGGAAAAAGGGGCCATGAGGATGGTCAGGGTGCCAGTGGCAGGTGGCAATGCCGAAGAGTTGCCGGTGCCGCCTGAATATCATTTGGCCGATCCCGGCCTCTCGCCCGCTGCTGTGGACGCTAGCGGGCGCGTGCTGGTGACGGTGGTGTCGAACCACAGCTTCTACTACCTGACCGCGATATTGGATCCGGCGTCAAAGTCGTTCGCTCTGGCGCCACTGGCAATCGACGGAGATTGCGCCCGGGCCGGATGGGACAGCGAAGGGCGAATCGTGGCGCTTGGAGAGCGCTATGCGTTATCGCTCTGGCGCTATCAACGGGCCAAGGCGATTCAATAACCGGCTTATCTCAGCAATTGAACTTCTACCCTTCCGCATGAGATAGTTATCTGTTTTTAACATTCCTTTAACAATTGCAAGCGTGACCGCGGGAGCGAGAGGCGGTAGCTGAAAATGGTGCGCCTGATTCCACGAGACGGCAAGTTCTTCGAGATGTTCAGCGAAATGGCGAGCGGGGTTATTGACGGCGCCCGGGTGCTGGCGCAAATGTTGCAGAATCCGGATGCGGAGGCGATCGGGGCAGGCGTTAAACGGATCGAGGAGATCGAGCATCAGGGGGACGAAATCACCCACAACCTGATGCGCAAACTCAATCAGACTTTCATTACCCCCTTTGACCGGGAAGATATTCACCGCCTGGCGTCGTCCATTGACGATGTGCTCGATCTTGTGAACGCCGCTGCCATGCGACTGGTACTTTACAAGATACAGAATCCGCCGCCGCCGGCAGCGGCGCTGGCCGCGATAATCGTATCCCAGAGTGAGGAGCTCGCGAAGGCAGTCGGCCTGTTAAAGAAAAACCACGGAGTGCTCGAACACTGCGTGGAGATCAACCGGCTGGAGGACGAAGCCGACTACATCTGCCGCGCGGCGATTGCCAGCCTGTTCGAACACGAGCGGGATCCCATCACTCTGATCAAGTTCAAGGAACTCTACGAGGTCCTTGAAGAGGCCACAGACAAGGCCGAAGATGCCGCCAACGTCCTCGAGGCCGTGGTGCTGAAGGGCGCATGAACCCGTGAATACCGGACTGGTGCTGGTCATCATTACGATCGGGGTCGCGCTCGCCTTTGACTTCCTGAACGGCTTTCACGACGCCGCCAACAGCATTGCCACCATCGTCTCCACGCGGGTGTTGTCCCCGCGTCTGGCAGTGGCATGGGCGGCATTTTTCAATTTTGTGGCTGCGTTTCTGTTGGGCACTGCCGTGGCGCATACCATCGGCAAGGGCATGATCGACCTGCGCATCGTGACTCAATATGTGGTTTTGGCGGGCTTGATGGGCGCGATCGTCTGGGACGTGCTGACCTGGCTGTGGGGCCTGCCGACCTCTTCGTCCCATGCCTTGATCGGTGGTTACGCCGGCGCCGCCATGGCGCGCGCTGCGATCGTTCGCGGGCCTGCACATATCTTCAGCGTAATTGTGCCTTCGGGATGGACGTTGACCCTGATTTTTATTGTGGTAGCTCCCGTAATGGGCCTGGTTCTCGGATTGGGCCTCATGACCGCCACGTACTGGATTCTGCAGCACCGGCCGCCGCAGCAGATCGACAAGTGGTTTCGCAAACTGCAATTGCTCTCCGCCGCAGCCTATAGCCTGGGACATGGCGGCAATGACGCGCAAAAGACCATGGGTATTGTCGCCGGTGCCTTGTTCACCGCGGGCTACATGAGCAGGGCTGATATGGCGGGCGACTGGGGCCGCGCGAAGTGGTTCATTATCCTGGGCGCCCACGCCGCCATCGCGCTCGGTACC
>JBEKOS010000246.1:0-6791 GCA_049521535.1 Terriglobales bacterium
GAGGGCGCCCGGCAATTTCCCGCACGCCGCAGTTGACCGCGAGGAAAGCACCAGCCCAGCCGGCTGAGGCCAGCGATACGTAGGCGGCGGCAAGGTGCGCATCTCTGTCGTCCCTACGGGACTCGAACCCACTTACAATGCTTACCCCCGGATTTCGCGCTTAATCACCCCACCACGCGCAAGAACGGCGCGCGGCGGGGACCCCAGGCACGCGCGCTTCATCCGGGGCTAACATCTGCCGCCCCTACGGGGCTGAATCGTCAGAGCGCCGGCAGCGAGGCAACACTAGGCGAACACCAAGCGGTCCATCGAGCAAGCGCCAGCCGGGACCCATTCGCTTCGCTCAGGGCAGGCTGGGCTTGGCGAAACCCCGGCCGGTGGCGCGCGCTGGGGACGCCGGCACAGGCAGGTATGCCGCGGTGCACATCGCGGGCGGGTGACCGGACATCTACTGTTCAATAGTGATTGATATTATGTCCGGTATGGGGTATTCTCAATTGTAGCGAGGAAGTCGAGGCGAGGAGAAAGCTGTGGGTAAGGTCGAGGCGTTTGCGCTGGCGGGGATCGAGGTCTGGTTCAATTCCAATGACCACATACCGCCGCACTTCCACGCCAAGCGGCCCGGAGAATGGGAAATCAGAGTGTTTTTTCTGGAGTGCACGGCCGGTAATTTGGCCTTCCAGATTAAGTGGGGCAAGAAAAAAGGGCCGTTGTCGGGTGAGCGAGCAGCGATGCTTGCAGCGGTACTCAAGCACCGGGCGGCGCTATTGAAAGAATGGGAGCAAAAAGTATGCACGTCGAAGTGAACGCAACCACCGCGCCGGAGATGACCGTGCTGGCGATGGATTCTAACAGCCGGGTTGCCATCCCGAGGGGAAAGAGTATCCATGTGCTGAAGACCGCTCACCATGGCACGGCGGAAAACGCGCGCAATGTGTTCGTGATGGTGCTGGCGACAGAGTTGCCGGGAGTCGCGGAGTTTGTCTCGCAGGCGAACCGGCGCCATCAACTGCGGGCCTTGTTCGTGCGCGACGACAGCAATGCGTATTGGATTCCGCAACTCTTTGAGCGTGCCGGCCTGAGGACGCTGCGGAATACGCTGGTGCATTCAGGCCTGAGCGTACCGGGCCGCGTGTTGCGGGCCTGGGCGCACGGCGCACAGGAGGACTTAATCGCCGATGCTACAATCGCCGGCAATCGGCTGTTCGTGACCTCGTGTGCTCTACGGCAGTACGAGGTTCCAATTGCTAAAGTCCCTCCCTTGAAGTCGCTGCCGAAAGCGGTACTGGCCAACTTCCGGATCGATGAGGATGGCAGCTATCTCCACTGGCCCGAGCCGGATATCCATCTTGACCTGGACGCCATTCGGATCGCCATCGACCCGGCAGCCAAGCGCAAGGCGCTCGTCAGCAATGCGCGCTGGCAGCAGCAATACGGCAAGGCGATTACCAAGCTGCGATTGGAAAAGGGTGTGAAGCAGTCTGATGTGCCGGGGCTGTCCGAGAGGCAGGTGCGCCGCATCGAGCACGGCGAGGGCACTACGTATGAATCGCTGAGCCGATTGGCCACGGCGCACGGGATGGCCCTGGATGAGTACTTGAACCGGCTCGCCGAGATTGCAGCGGGAGCGTGATATGTGGCCCCACACGAGCGCGTGGGGCACCGCGCGAACCTGAGGCACCGAGCTTTTCTAGGAGAAGGCCCCAGGCTTTCGCCCATCTGTAAAAGTTGCCGCCCTCGCCCGAGAGCGGATTTGAAGGAATGACCACTGTTGATTGGACATCTGCGGAAGGATTCAGGCGTCGAGCGATGCGGATACCCAAGCGCCTGTCATCTCAGCTCATCCCATTGTAACCGGCTGATCCAGAACAGCCTGAAATCTAGCAGTCTCCCGGGCGTAAAAATCGAGCAGCCTCCGAACTGCGTTCAGGCCCTCCGCCACCTTGGCGCGCTCCCGATCAAAATCGTTGAAGTTCGTTATTGGCGAAACCTTGATGCGGATTGCGGCGCTCTTACTGGTTTGAACAGGAGTCATATCGGGCTCCAGAGACGAACGCAATCCTTCCAGGGCAGCGACAGCCCTATTTGGGAAGGTAAGGTCCACGGCACCCATTGTGGATTTGTGATTGACGTAAGCCCCACGGGGGAGGCGCGCACTCCTAACCTCAAACCATGTGTCTCCGCTGTAGGTGGGCGCTGGCAGACGAGTCCTGACACTACCGTCCCGCCACTCATCGCGAAAGAAATCCTGGAAATACGCGAAGTACTGTTCGCGAAAAGCCGTTATCACAGGGTCAACCACTTGAACGCCGCTTGTCTCGCACTTACGGATCGCATCCTGGAGTACTCGCACTTTGAATTTCCGGCGCCGTTCATCGCCTCTCGCGAAAAGGTTAGACAGGCTCTCAAGGCTCACTGCCGCTTCGAAGCCATGGCCGCGGTTGATATAAGTCTTCGGGGCCACCAGACAGGTCCAATACGCCTCCCACTTGTTACCGACCCCAGCCCTGCCCCGCTCCGCGTATCGCTCCGCCTGTTCATGCTGGAATGCTGCGCGCAACTTACGGTACAACGCCATGAGTCGTTCGCGCTATTGAGAGAGGCGGCAATTCGTGGACAACTCGCGAAATGGACAGGCGCATTGACTGGAGTAGTGTGTTCGACCTGCGAAGCGATGGGATGGAAGGCAGCGGCAAAAGGAAATCGCTCAACCCTGCTACCAGTTCCACGACAGGAGTACCTCGCACTCGACGTTGTTGCATTTGAGCCAGCGGGAGATCGACGTTGGCGGTTTCCGATAGCTGCGATTGAACTTGAAAACAGCAGAGAAGATGACAAAGTCGCTTATTCATTGTGGAAGGTTCTTTGTACTCGGGCTGACCTTCGCATCGTCTTCTGCTATCGCAAAACGGTGCGGCTTCCTGATCGACACCCGCGTGATGCTGATCAATGAAACGGCCGAAAGTCGTCAATAACAGGCATCTCGAAAAAGCCCGCTCGAAGCTGCGGTAGGGAATCTTCCGAGATTGGCGGGTCCGTCGATCAGACCGAAATTGTAGCCAGATCTGCAAGGGGATACTGTGGCGAGCACAAGGCGAAGGGTTTTTTACAGCTTTCACTACAAACCGGGCCTCCAGCGACAGGCGGGAACTATCCTGTCAATCTCCCGTTTTTGGTTTCTGCGGCCTGCCGACTTTGGCTCCTGCGTGAACTTGACAAATTCATACAATAACGTGTATACATACGCTTAGTTGCCGCTTTGCGACAACGAGCAAAGCCTGCGGGTGAAAGGGCGGCTCAGGCTGCGACTGGCAGATAGACGAATGTCGGGATCGAAGCTCTTTGACAACTTGGAAGTAGCAGGCGGTTGGTAGCTGGTGGTTGGTTGGCGGTTGCTTGATGCGCGAGGCGAAGCCTTGGCTGCCTCGGCTCTCGGTCGCCAGTTATCAGTCATCACTTATCGAAAAGGCGGGAAACAATGTGCATGATCACGATGATCGAGATGATCACCTGAAAGTAAACAAAGGAGTTAGCGAGAATAAGCGATGAGCAACTTGATCAACCTCGATGATCAACTTGAGCAAGTGACCGATAGCAGTTACCAGTCGCTGGTCGCTGGTTGCTAGCGGGAAGAATACAAGAATTCGCATGGCCGCCTTGGCCATCTTGGACCCCTTCATGATTCTGCTGGACTTACGGCCGCTGCCCGATAGCCGCCTTCACGCAAAATGGCCGCCTTCAATGGACTTCTTCAACCGTGATGGCCGCCTTCGGCGCTGAGCCAAGAAATAAGGTTGGCCACGTGGCCACTTGGACACTCTGATGATTACAAACGGCTTAGGTACAAAAATCAGGATGGCCAATTGGCCACGCTGGCTGGCAGCTTGGCCACTCTGATTACGAGAGTTTCAGCCGCTGATCTGCGATTCTAAGGGCGGGCGGATGGGACTGGATCGAGAGTCCGAGAAACATGAAATTGGAATGATCATCTTGATAGCCTTGAAAGCCTTTAGGATTCCGCTGCGCTTACGGCCACTGCGTGATGATAACCTTCGAAGGAAGTTGATCATCTTCGAGGATCATCTTGCAGCCGGTTGATCGCCTTCGAAATTCAGCGCGTGGATGGCGGCGCAAATCAAGGCTCAAGAGTCCGGAGGCTGGCTGTTTCCCACCACGGGCTGTATGCTCGAATTGAGATGACAACCACTACTTCGTCAAACCGACGGCCGAAACTTGGCCAGCACTTCCTGGCGGATGCACCCACCGCAGCCCGCATCGTGGAGTCGCTGGGAGACATTGCCGGCAAGATCGTCATTGAAATCGGCCCCGGCCGTGGCGTGCTTACCACTTTGCTGGCCCGGCGCGCTCGCCACCTGATCGCCATCGAACTGGACAGGGTCTTAGCTGCGCAACTCCGCATGAAATACAACCGCTTCGACAACGTCGAGATCATTGAGGCTGACGTCCGGGCGGTTCAATTCGACACGATCCTCGGCCCGCGGCCAGGAACGCTCACGGGAATCGCCAATCCCCAAATTGAGAAGGCGCGGGTGGTCGGCAATATTCCCTATTACATAACGAGCGACATCCTTTTGCATTTGTTGGAGTATCACACCTGGTTTGACGAAATTGTCATCATGACCCAGCTCGAGGTTGCCGATCGCATTGTGGCCAAACCCGGCAGTCGAGATTATGGCCTGCTCTCCGCCACGGTCCAGCTTTATGCGAGAGCCGAGAAACTCTTTACGGTGCCACCGGAAGCTTTCGCCCCGCCGCCGAAAGTGCGCTCCGCAGTAATACGTCTTAGCATTCAGCCGAGCTGGGAACAACTGCAGATCGAGCGAGCGTCATTCATTGAGTTTCTGAGGGAGTCATTCGGCCAGAAGCGCAAGACCCTGGTCAACAATCTAAAGGCAAGGTACGATGCGAAAGCTGTTCGCAGCGCGCTGGCGGCCACGAAGCTGAGTGCAGACGCTCGCGCGGAATCAGTGCCGCTGGAGAAGGCTGCCGCGCTCTTTCGGCTCCTGCCGCCCCCGCCGGCAAAAGTCCAGCAAAAAGACCCGGGGGCAAAGAGGAAATAGGAAATCCACACGCTGTACTTCCCTGTCGCTCGGTATTGGTTTTAACTGACTACTGAGTACTGCCAACTGTCAACTGCTTATGATCCAATTCACAGGCGCTGGAAAACGATTCGGCCCGAAAACCCTGTTCCAGAACCTTGATTGGCTGGTCACTCCGCAGACACGCCTTGGGCTGGTCGGTTCCAACGGCACCGGGAAATCCACGCTTCTGAAGATACTGGGAGGTCAGGAGACACTCGACTACGGGACCGTCGTCCGAACGAAGGGGCTGACCTCCGGATACCTGCCGCAGGACGGCCTTTCGGTAGCCGGCCAGTCCCTGTTTGCCGAATGCCTTTCGGTTTTTGCCGACCTGCGGTTGATGGAGCAGACGATGGTATCCCTGGCCCACAAAATGGCCGAATTCGACCCCGCCTCCCGCGAATATTCCGATGTCGCCGATCAGTACCAGCGTCTGGAGGGAGAATTTCGCACGCGCGACGGCTACGCGCTCGAGGCCCAGGTAGGTAGCGTCCTGGCCGGCCTGGGGTTCCGCCGCGAGGACTGGACTCGCCCCTGTGAGGAGTTCTCCGGCGGATGGCAGATGCGCGTTGCCATGGCGAAGCTGCTGCTGCAGAAACCCAGCCTGTTGCTGCTGGATGAACCCACCAACCACCTCGATCTCGAAGCCCGAAACTGGCTGGAGGACTATCTTCGGGCGTATCCCTTCGCCTACGTGCTCGTCTCTCACGATCGCTATTTTCTGGACGTCACCGTCAACCGGATCGCTGAAATCTGGAATCAGAGCATGCACTTCTATTCGGGCAACTATGATTCCTATCTCAGTCAAAAGCAGCAGCAGCGAGATCAACTGGAGGCCGAGTACCGCAACCAAAGGGAGCGCATCGATCAACTGGAAGCTTTCATTAATCGCTTCCGGTATCAGGCGACCAAAGCCAAGCAGGTGCAAAGCCGCATCAAGGAACTGGAACGCATCGAACGGATCAAATTACCGCCCGAGGAAAAGACGGTCTATTTTACTTTCCCTCAGCCGGCCGCCTCCGGCCGCACGGTGGCCGAGGCAATCAACGTTTCGAAAACCTATTTCGAGCATGACGGAACCGCAACCGTCGCTTCAGACAGCAGCGCCGGTCCTCAGACTGGCTGTCGCGGCGGACTCCCGGCCGCCACCGCGAAAAGCGACGTTATGGCCGCAGGAACCAAAGTCTTCGAGAAGATCAGCTTTGTGATTGAGAGAGGCGACCGCATCGCTCTTACGGGAGCGAATGGCGCCGGCAAATCCACTCTCATAAAATTGCTCGCCGGCCTCGAATCGGCGACCGGGGGTGAGATTCGACTGGGGCACAACGTGCAATCCGATTACTTCGCCCAAGACCAATACCGCCAGCTTAACTCCGATGCGCGCCTGCTGGATGATCTCTGGGCTCTGGCGCCCGGCCGCACGCAAACCGAACTCCGCAACCTGCTCGGCTGTTTCCTCTTTAGCGCGGACGACGTCTTTAAGCCCATTGGCGTACTCAGCGGCGGCGAGCGTAACCGCTATGCGCTGGCTCGCATGTTGCTTCATCCCGCCAACTTCCTCCTGCTTGACGAGCCGACCAACCACCTCGACCTCCGCGCCAAGGAAGTCCTGCTCGAAGCCCTGCTGAAGTTCACCGGGACCGTCGTGTTCGTTTCGCATGATCGCTACTTCATCGACAAGCTTGCGAC
>JBEKOS010000247.1:0-6777 GCA_049521535.1 Terriglobales bacterium
GGTCACAATGATCAAACCACGCCTAACGTCAGTCATCTCTTGAATTGTACTTAAATTACCCGATTACAAATGCCCGAGATGATATGGGTGTCCGGCCAGTATCGTGAATCCGCGGTAGAGCTGCTCCAGAAGCACCACCCGCGCGACTTCGTGCGCGAGCGTCATTTTCCCCAGCGATAAGGTTTGGGACGTGGAAACCGGCGCCGACCCTCCCAGCACCTTTTCCCGCAACTCTTCACTCCAGCCATCCGCGGGTCCGACGGCAAATATCAGTGAAGGCGCGCCGCGCTCCTGCTGCCGCCGCAGAAACTCAGCCAGTTCTTCCGACGACATCTGCCGGCCGCGCGTGTCGAGCAGCACCAAGGATGGCAAACTTCTACCCTTGTTCCTGGCCAGCAGTTCCAGTAGCGCTGCCTCGCTCCGTAACTCATGGCAATCCGCTGGTAGGTAGCGCCGGATACTCTTTACGTACCCGTCCGTGAGCGTCTGTATGGCAGCGGCCTTGGTTTTCCCGATCCAGCAAAGCTTGAGCAGCATGGCGGTGGTTCAGGACGCCGATGGCGATTTCTTTCGCGACTGGGGCTTTCGGACTGCCGTTCTCTTCGGGGCAGGCTTCTTTTTGGGCGCCGGCGCCGGTTTCAGGTCTGCGAGTTCCAGGCGCTTGGCTGATTTCCACAAACGCTCCAGGCCTCGAAACGCCCGTGTCTTCTCGGAAAAAATGTGTACGACGAAATCGAAGTAATCAAGAATGGCCCATTCTGCCTGTCGGTACCCCTCGCTGTACATGGCCCGCACGCCTTGGCGCGCCAACCGCTCCTCCACCGCATCAAAGATGGCCTGAATTTGCCGCGGATTACTCCCGGAACAGATCACAAAATAATCCGTGAACGCGCCTGTGGTTTTGTCCATTTCAAGTACCGTGACACCTTCGGCTTTCTTGTCCTGGCAAGCCATGGCGGCTTCATAAACCAGTTCCCGGAGTTCGGCGGTTTTCGCTTTCGATTTTCTTTTCATATACAAGGATTAGTGTATTGCCCTTATTGCCTGCCTACGGCCACTGCATCTTATTGCGCGTGGCGCGACTTGCCCCCGGCAAAGACTTCGAATTGCGTCGTCGGCCTCTTCGCTGCCCGCTGCGATCGCGTGGGTGTGCGCCGGTAAATTTCAGTCTTGCGAATGTAATTTGCCACCGCCGGTCCTACTAGCTTCTCCAGCCCCCGGCCTTTCTCCGCCGCACCACGAATCTGGGTCGCCGAAACTTTCTCCTCCACACCCTCCAGCAAATGGATGGTAACCCCGCGCAGCACGATATCTCCCGCCGGCGGTTGCTTGCGCAGGGCATCAGTCACCGCTTCCGAAGGCCGCAATGACTCTGGCAGGGCCTTGCCGACATCGGCCAGCGAGAACCCGGGGCGGCTGGCCACCACGAACTCGATCTCCCGCAACAGAGCTTCCGGTTCCCTCCAGGAAGCGATTTCAAGGAAAGCATCAATTCCAATCAGAAAAAACGCGCGGTCGCTCTTTCCCACGCTGTTCTTGAAGTTGCGAACTGTGTCGATCGTATAGTTGGCGCCATGTTGCGGACGGTGTTCGGGTGACTCCAGCAGCGACGGCACAAACCCAGCCTCATCCGCCGTAGCCACCGCCAGCATCGCGAAGCGGTGTCCAAACGCGGTCACCGGAATCGCCTGCTTGTGCGGAGGAATATATGCGGGCACAAAATAAATGCGTTGCAGCGCGTATCGTTGCGCGGCGGCGCGCGCCACTGCCATGTGGCCCAGATGCACCGGATCGAAGGTTCCGCCGAACAGTGCCAGATTCATTAACGGCGCCCGCGCCTGCTGCCTGGGGCTGCTGCTTAGATTAGCCCAGCCTGCCCGTCAGAGCAAACCATTGGGCACCCGATTGGTAATCGGCAATCTCTGCTCCGAAAACCGGTGACGATCGGGTCAAGAGTACCAGTTACAAGGGTTCATAAAGCTCGATGCGATTGCCTTCCGGATCCATGATCCAGGCAAAGCGCCCGTAGGATTCGTTCTGCTCGCCCTCGATCTTGATGCCCTCCTCGCGCAGTACCGTCAGCAGAGCTGCCATGTTGTCCACGCGGTAATTCACCATGAAATTTGCGGTGCTGGGATTGAAATATTTGGTGCTATCGGGGAAAATCGCCCAAACCGTCGAGCCTTCAGGACTGCCTTCTCCGACTGCATCCTTCCAGAGCAGGTTGGCGCCTTGTCCATGCGGCTCGCGCTTGATTCCGAGGTGTTTCTCATACCATTGATAAAGTTTTTCGGGTTCCTTGGCCTTGAAGAAAACGCCGCCAATGCCGGTCACACGCTTCATAGAATGCTCCTGGAGTTGAATTCGCAGCCACCTGCTCTGCGCATTCTAACCCAAGTCTTGACCCGGCATTTCGCATTAGGCAGGCATCACTTGCCTGTCTTAGGTGGCACGCTCCCCCAGTTCCCAGATCTTCTATGGCGCAAAGTAAGCGACAATGTCCAGCACTAACTGGGTGGTGCCGCCGGCGTAGGCATCCGACTTCCCGTCACTGTTGGGAACGATCGCCATGTTGGAGGTAATGTCTCCATCCTCCGCATTCAGCGTGGATACCACGGGCTTTGACTCCCCGTCGGGCCACAAGGACAAATATCCCAAGTCGCCACTCGGCACCACCGTGGCATTGAACACATAAGCCGGAACCGTGCTGGGTGGCATGCAGGCGCTGCCGGCAACGTTCACCGTAAGCTCACCGCTGAAGGCGCCGCCGGCTTTACGCGTATCCAGCACCCGGCAAGGCGCCAGGGTGTAAAGCGCCAGCCCACCCGACCCGGGGGCGGCGAAGTAGCCGTTCACATCAATCAATAAGTCGGTGGCATTGCTTGCATACACCGCCACGCCCCCGCCGGTACCCGCCGGGACGACAGCCGCATTGGCCACAACTGTTCCCGTCAAATCGTTCAACGTCGAGACCAGCGCCTTCGTCTCGCCTTGCGGCCACACCGTCAAATAACCCACTGCGTCACCCGTCGCCGGCGGCACCACAGTGAAGTTCAACGAATAGGCCTTCGCCGTCGTGGGAATTTTGCAGGCGCTCGAAAGCACCGGGAAATCTCGTTCCTTATCGGCGACAAGCGATGGCCCCCCCAAGGGCCCGGTGGTTTTGCGGGTGTCGGCGATCCGGCACGGCGTCAGCGGATAGAACTGCAGTGTCCCGCTGCCGGGGGTCACGAAGTATCCATTGATGTCCAGCAAGACGTCGGTGGTATCGCTGACATATACGCTGACGGCGCCGGCGCTTCCTGCAGGCACAATCGCTGCGTTTGCCTTGATACGGCCATCGAGTGAGTTCAGGGTGGAGCCCAGTGGCTGCCCCTCGCCCGCAGGCCAAATGGTCAGGTATCCCAATGGGCCCGGCGGTACGGCGGTGACGTTGAGCGAATACGCCCGGGCGGCGGTCGCGGGAATACCGCAGGCGCCGGATGGAATCGCGAAGCTGCGCAACGAGCCTCCCGGGATCGCCGGGCCGCCGAATTCACCGTCGGCTTTGCGCGTATCCACCACCCGGCAGGGAGTGACCGTCACGAATTGCAGGGACGCCGCGACCGGATTCACCAGTTGCGAGAACGCACCGATGCTGCCCCCGTAGTTACTGTCGCCGGAGTAGATCGCCACCATCGTATCCGTCCCCACCGCCAGCGTCGTAGTCGTGCAGGTAGCGGTGAATGTGGTCGCCACGGCTACCGCCGGACAGCCGGAGATTGTGTTTCCATTCGCCACAAAATCCACCGTTCCCGTCAGCGTGGGCCCGCTCCCGCCCTGCGGGATCACCGTCGCAGTAACGGTGACCGCACCCGGCGAGGTGGATGGATTCAGGCTCGATCCCAGAGTTGTAATCGTGGCAGTTTCAGTAGTGCCGTTTACCACTTGAATCAAAGAACCGCTGCTGCCTGCATTATTATGATCGCCGGAGTAGGTTGCCACGATCGCGTCATCTCCGGCAGCGAGGGTCGACGTAGGGCAGTGCGCCACGCCGGAGGAGAGCGCGACCGCCGAACAGCCGCTGATGGTGGCGCCCTTCGAAGCAAATCGCACCGTCCCGGTCGGCGAAACGCCGTCACTCACCGCCGCGGTAAACGCCACCGCCGAGCCTGAAGTTGAGGGATTCAGCGAGCTGGTCAGGACCGTCATCGTAGAAGAGGCAGACGACACCATCCCCGACACTTTGCGGATGACGTTGGCAGCCTGATCCGCGATATACAAGTTGCCCGCCGCATCCAACGCCACCGCTTCGGGAGAAATCATCTCCGCGCTGGTGGCCTGGCCGCCGTCGCCGTAGTAGCTTGATTCGCCTGAGCCCGCCACGGTGGTGATGATGCCCGTCGCCGCCATAACCTCGCGAACAACCGTGTTAAAAGTATCCGCGATATAGATGTTGCCGGCGGTGTCCAACGCAACCGCGTAAGGATTAAAGAATTTCGCGCTCGTCGCGGGACCGCCGTCACCGCTGTAGCCTGAAGTTCCAGGGGTTCCCGCCACGGTCCTGATGTCTCCGGGGCCAATGCTCACCTTGGCCACCGTAATTGTGGTCGAATGAGTGTTCACCACGCGGATTACCTGATTCACATAGTCCGCGATGTATAGGTTGCCGGTTGAATCCAGTACGACTCTATAAACGTTGTTCACTTTCGCGCTGGTCGCCGGGCCGCCGTCGCCGCTATAGCCGCAGTTGGCAAAGGTCCCGGCGCCCGTACTCGTGCCCGCCACCGTGGTGATTTTGCCCGTGGAAGCGGTCACCTTGCGGATGACGCAGTCGTCGAAATCCGCGATGTACAAGTTGCCCGCCGAGTCTACCGCAACTCCTTCGGGTAAATACAGCGACGCGCTCGTTGCCGGACAGCCATCGCCAATGCTATCCGTGGCGCCGGCGCATACCGTAAAGTTTCCGTCGCCTGCCATCGTGGTGATTATGCCCGTCGTCTTGGACACTATGCGGATGCGATTGTTGTTGGAGTCCGCGATATAGAAGTTGCCCGCGGAGTCCACCGCCACATCCGAGGGGCCCGTCAAATCCGCGCTGGTTGCCGGACAGCCATCACCGATGCTATCCGTAGCGCCGGCGCATACCGCGGTCGCACCGCCGGCCAGAGTGCTGATTGTTCCCGCCGCGTTCACGCTGCGGATGACCGAGTTGTAGTTGTCCGCAATGTAAAGATTGCCCGCCGAGTCCATCGCGGCAGCCCCATTGGGGCCCGCCAAATCCGCGACGGTCGCCGGGCCGCCATCGCCCGAGTAGCCCCGCGTACCCGGTCCTCCGGTGGCTTCACAGCAACCGGCAAACGTGGTGATGATCCCTGGCACAGTCTCGTTTGGGGCGACCACTTGCGAAAGTGCGCCGCTGCTGCCGGAATAATTAGTGTCGCCCGAATAGGTCGCCACGATTGCAACCGTCCCCGCGGTCAACGCGGACGAGGTACAGGCGGCCGCGCCCGCGCCCGCGGAAGAGACGGAAACCGCCGAGCAGCCGGAGATGATGATTCCATCCGCTGTGAAACCTACCGTCCCGGTCGGCGCGGGCGGTCCGGCCGGCGTTACCGTCGCCAGAAACGTCACAGTTTGCCCTGCATTGGACGGATTCAAACTCGAAGTGAGGGCGGTGGCGGAACCAACCATCGCGCCATTGTTGACGACCTGAGTTAAAGTGCCGCCGCTGCTTGCGTTATTGTTGTCGCCCGAATAGGCCGCAGCGATCGTATCACTTCCGGCTGCCAGGGCCGTCGTCGTACAAATGGCAGTGCCCGAGTTAAGCACCACTTTCGAGCAGCCGGCAACGGCCGTGCTATTCGAGCTGAAGGCTACGGTGCCGGTTGGACCACCGGCGCCGCTCACAGTTGCCGTGAATGACACCGACTGGCCGACGGTGGAGGGATTCGGGCTGGATATCAGCGCGGTGGAGGTGGAAGCCAGGTTCACAACCTGCGGCACTGTGATACTGGTGCTGCCCACGTCGTTGACGTCGCCCGAGTAGATCGCCACGATCGCATGGGTCCCCGCCGGCAACGTCGAGGTTGGGCATACGGCGGTACCGGAGGTAAGCCCCACTGCCGAACAGCCGAAGATGTCCGTGCCCGCCGTTGTAAACTCGACGGTCCCGCTGGGGGTGTTCTCACCAACCGACGCCACCGACGCGGTAAAGTTGACCAGTTGCGTGTAGGTCGACGGATTCGGGCTGGAGGTCAAACTCGTGGACGTGCTATATTCCACCGCCACGGCCACCCCGGCCGAGGGGATGCCGTTGGCAACTACAAACAGCTCGCTGGGGCCCTGCTCCAGAATGGCGGGCACATCGAAGCTGACTGATACGATGGTGCTTCCCGTAGCCACCCCCATGGTGCTCGGATTGTGCGTCTTGCAGTAGAAGACGTCCTGGGTTGCGTTGTTCACGATGCGGACGAGCGGATAGTTAGTGGAGTTTTGAAAATCATCCCCATACTCCGAGCCTTCAGACAAGCCATTAAATTGCGTGCCGCTAATTGTGTAGGTTTGGCCGCTGGAAACGCCGGCCGGAACACTGGAGATCGTCGGCTGCCAGGCAGACTGGTAGGTTCCCGATTCCGTGAGGATCTCAACGTCGGACGAGAAATCCGTGAACATGATCTGGCCGGTGGGAAGGAGGAGCAAGTGCCCATCGTAGGAAGAGTCATTCGCCGCATTCGGGGGATTGGGAAATGTGCTCAGGGCGCTGCCGTCCCATTCATAGAACTGGCCCGGCGTGCA